>JAEYRQ010000005.1 GCA_023435545.1 Pseudomonadota bacterium
CCGTTTCGCCCGGACCGCTGATCGCCGCGCGCGCGGCGGCGCCTGCGGTCGCGCCGGCGGCCGTGGGGACAGCGCCCGCGGTCGTTGACGCCGCGCCGGTGGCAGAGCCTGCCTCGCCAGAGGAGGATGCTCCGTCGGCACCGGCAGACGCCACGGCGGAGGCGTGGCCGGAGACCGATGAGGCGACGCCGGAGCCTTCCCAGGCGAATGCGGAGCCTGCGGTGATGGAGGCTGCCGATGTCGCTGCCGAACCGCCCATCTCCTCGCCACCGGCTGACACCGCCGGCTTGGAGGCCAAGGCTCCGCAACCCGCTGCGCCCGAGAGACCGGCGGGAGCGGATGCCCCGCAGCGCGAACCAGCGGCAACGACCGCTTCCCATCGGGTCGCTCCCGACGAGACGCATGCCCTGGCTGCCGAAGCGGTCGCTGACGACGACGACAGAACGCCGGCCGGCGTCCTCGACGAAGGCGGCTTTCCCGCCCGGCTGCCCGATGATCCTGGACCGCTCGCCGATGAGGAAGGGGGCGCTCCCCAACCGGCGCCCAAGCGCCGCTTCGGTCTGTTCTGACCGCATCGCGCTTGAAAATCGCCTGCGCCGGGACTAAGCATGCGGCGCGGCCGGTGTAGCTCAGCTGGTAGAGCAACGCATTCGTAATGCGTGGGTCGGCGGTTCGAGTCCGTCCACCGGCACCAAATCCCCCTTCCAGCACGGTTCGCGGGGGATCAGAATCAAGGGAAATCAAGGAATTTTCGCCGGGCGCGGTTCCGGGCGGGTGCCCTCGTGGTCCCTGAAGCGCCGACATTCTGACGACAGGTCTCGCTGGCCGATACGGTGGAGTGGCATCGATTCAGGGCTGCACGCCCTGTCACATAGTTCTCCACCCGATCACCCTGCTCTTTGGGCATTGCGCCCTGCGAGGCTCTACAATACATCAAGACGCCAGGCGGCTTGTCGGCACCTTTACAATTCCTACCAGAAAATCTCGCTCCCGTTGAACGTCGCGCGATCAATCTAGATGAAATACAAGATCACGTTTGGCATCGCTGGACGATAGCGATTCAACAGCAACCTAGCCCATGACAGAGGATTAGTTCCATGGCGAAAGATCCGGACGGCATCGATAAGAAAGACCTCAAGGGTTTGGTGAATGCGGCCAAGGAGAATGATAAGAGCTTGGAGACTATTTCGACACCCCAAGCTGTAAGGATGCTCCGGGGAGTGTTGGGCGTGATCCAGAATGAGCTCCAGGATCGGACCGAGGGTACTATTCGGCTTCCCGGGTTCGGCGTGTTCAAGGTCGCGTCGCGGGGTGCGGGTGAGGAAGCCAAAAAGCGTATCGTGTTCCGTCTGTTGCGGCAGCGGAAGCCGACGTCTGAACCCACTGGATGAATTGGCATTTGCGCCGGTCGGTGCCATCTATCGCGCGCTCGGCGTTCCGTGAGCCGCTCCCGACTTGGGTTGCGTCGGGCGGAATCGGGTGGTCGATTCGTGTTGGCGCGGCCACCGATGAGCCTTGTGAGCGATATCGGTGGCTTGTTGCTCGATGTCATGGACGTAGGCGGAAATTCAAATCCAGCCTACCGCTTGCATTGGTGCGGCCGACAGTTCGATATCGCCCACCGCGCCGTTTCGCCTTCCGGCGAGGCCTGACAGGCATATAAAATCAAAGGAAATCAAGGGGATTTCGCCGGAGCCCGCACCGGAGGATCGCCCTGCGTCCTTGAAGGAAGGTCGCTTCGCCGGTACATTCGAGCATATTGGCTCACGCGTCGGTCCGGTCATGCCAGATCGCCAGCATATCCGGTTCTGCACCACCGCGGACGGCACCCGGATCGCCGTCGCCTCGATCGGCCGGGGGCCACCGCTGGTCAGGGCTGCGCACTGGTTGAGTCACGTCGAGTTTGACCTCGACAGCCCGGTCTGGCGACCGTGGCTCATGGCCCTGTCGGAACGGAACACCTACATCCGCTACGACCAGCGCGGATGCGGCCTGTCCGACCGGGACGTGACCAACTTCTCGCTGGAGGCGTGGGTCCGCGACCTCGAGGGCGTCGTCGACACGCTGGGTCTGGAACGGTTTCCCATTGTCGGCATGTCGCAAGGCGGCGCGGTCGCAATGACCTATGCCCACCGTCATCCCGAAAGGGTCTCCCGGCTGATCCTCGTCGGCGCATATGCGCGCGGAGCGTTGAGACGAGGGGGCGGGCCGCAGCAACTGCTCGAAGCGGAAACGCTGGTCAATATGATCCGCGTGAGTTGGGGTGGTGACAATTCCACATTCCGGCACGTGTTCGGCAACCGGTTCATCCCCGGCGGAACGCCGCAGCAGCACCGGTGGTGGCACGATCTCGAACGGATAACGGCGAGTCCGGAGGTCGCGGCGCGCACGCTGGAGGGTTTCTTCACCGTCGAGGTGTCGGAACTCGCCAGCCAGCTCGACCTTCCGGTCCTGATTCTGCATTCGCGTGGCGACGCGTCGGTTCCGTTCGAGGAAGGTCGTTACCTCGCGTCCCTCATCCCCGGCGCGCGGTTCGTGCCGCTCGAAAGCGACAACCACGTCCTTCTCGAGGGGGAGGAGGCGTGGCCGACCTTTCTTGCCGAGGTTCGGGCCTTCCTTGCCGAGGACATGCCGATTGCCAATGGCGAGGGGGTTTCCGACCTCACGCGAGCGGAATCCGACGTTCTGGCGCATCTGGTCCAGGGGCTCGACAACCGTACGATCGCGATGCGGCTGGGAAAGAGCGAGAAGACGGTCCGCAATCAGGTCTCGGCAGTCCTGAACAAGCTCGGCGTACACACGCGCGCAGAAGCCATCGTCAAGTCGCGCGAACACTCGGCGGCCGGCTGAGGCCGGGACATCCGTCCCAAATCGTCCGGGCGGATGCCGTCCTAACGGGACAATTGCCTCATGCATGGCAACGGCGCCCGCGCAAGACTGCTCAAATCGAGGCGTGGGACGCAGGACGCGCCGCGTGGAGCTTTCGTCTGCCACGGACCGGACGCCATCCGCCATTGCGGCAGCGCCCGACCTAGGTGGCCGACTGCCGCAACGCGGTGAACCGAGAACCGGAGATCGATATGAGTAATCAATTTGCGCAAGTCCCGGCGGCAGGTCGCCCGCACCCGCTTCGCAAGCCCGGCAACGGCCGGCTCGTTGCAGCGGCGGCCGCGATCGCACTCTGTCCCGTCGTCGCCAGCGCCGACGAAACCTGCCTCTCGCCCTATATGGCCAAGATCACCGGCCACGAGGACTATGTCTATGTCTGGACGCTCGGCGTCGAAGGCATGGGTGACGGCTCCGACAAGCTGGTCACTGTCGACGCGCGCCAGGACTCGCCGACATTCGGCAAGGTGATCGACGTCGATTCGGTCGGAAGCCGCAACGAAGCCCACCACGGCGGCTTCACCGATGACCGGCGCCAGTTCTGGGCGGCCGGACTCGATACCAGCACGATCTTCATCTTCGACGTGGCCAGCGACCCGGCAAATCCGAAGCTCGTCAAGACGATCGGCGACTTCACGGAGAAGACCGGCGGCGTGGTGGGCCCTCATGGCGCCTACGCCTTGCCCGGCCGCATGATGATACCGGCGCTGTCGAACAAGGACGGGACCGGGCGCACGGCGATCGTGGAGTACTCCAACCAGGGCGACTACATCACGACCCACTGGATGCCGACCGCCGACGAGGCGAAGGACTTGCCCGGCGGCGAACATGCCGACGGCTACGGCTACGACGTGCGGGTTCTGCCGCACAAGAACGTGATGCTGACATCATCCTTTGCCGGCCGCGAAAATTACATGCGACCATTTGGCGAGGTGGCCGGCGACCCGGAGGCGATGAAGAAGTTCGGGAACTCGATGATCATCTGGGATTTCCACGCGCGCACGCCCAAGAAGGTCTTCGCGGTGCCAGGCGTTCCGCTCGAGGTGCGCTGGGCATGGGGCGAAGACAAGGCCCATGCCTTCACCTCGACCGCGCTGACCTCGCAGCTCTGGCTAATCTATGAGGACGAGAGTGGCGAATGGCAGGCCAAGGCCGTCGCCGATATCGGCGATCCCTCGACGTTGCCGGTGCCTGTCGACATCAGCATCAGCGCCGACAACTCGACGATCTTCGCCAACACCTTCATGGACGGCATGACGCGGGTGTTCGACGTGTCGGACCCGCACGCGCCAAAGCAAATCTACGAGAAGAAAATCGGCGCGCAGGTCAACATGGTCTCGCAGAGCTGGGACGGCGAGCGGCTCTACTATACGAGCTCGCTCCTGGCGAACTGGGACAAGACCGGAGAGGACAACGAGCAGTTCCTGAAGGCCTATACCTGGGACGGGACGGAACTGACGCCGCGCTTCGAGATCGATTTCAACGAGGCTGAGCTCGGCCGGCCGCACATGATGGCCTTCGGGGCTGCGAGCCTCTACACGAACTGAAGCGGTAAGCGGCCATCCGTGCCCCTGCCGTCCCGAACGGGATTGAGGATCATGGATATCTTCCGCTCGTTCGCGACCATTCTGGCGCTGTCGGCGTACCTCGCCGGCAGTTGCCTCGCCCATGACGGCCACGAGACGGCGGGCTCGCATGCGAGCGGACCGGCAGTGAACTACGCCTTCCCTCTGCCCGAGCCCGGCTCCTACAGCCTGCCGCCGATCCGCGCGGCCGCCGGCGGCAGCGTACTGACGGCAGACGGCGAAGCCGCCGATCTGGCCGAATTCGTCCGGGACCGGATCACGGTCTTCTCGTTCATCTATACGCGCTGCGCCGATGTCTGCCCGCTTGCGACCATGCAACTCGCTGAACTGAGGGAGCACGCGCGCTCGTTTCCCGAGCTGGACGGGCGGCTGCGGCTCGTCTCGATGAGCTTCGATCCCGACCACGACACGCCGGCGGTGATGGAGGACTACGGACGGGCGTGGCGGGACGACGCCGACGGGGGGGCGGAGTGGCTGTTTCTCACCGCGCCTGACCAGGCGGCGCTGGGCGCTGTCCTCCGCGCCTATGACCAGGCGGTCGATCCCAAGCCCGACCCCGACGATCCGGGCGGCGGGCTCAGTCACATCCTGCGAGTGTTCCTGATCGACGAAACCGGAATGGTCCGCAACATCTACAGCATGGATTTTCTCGACCCGGACCTCGTCCTGGCCGACATCCGGACGCTGATCGGCGAGCGCGGCCGGGACTGAGCCGCGAGACGAGACCGGTGGCTTTCAGCGTGCAGCGGCGAGGCCGCGGATCTCCTCGATCATCTCGTCTGTCGTGCGGGTGCGGCAGTAGTGGCCGCGCATCGCCTCGATCGAGCGCTCGTGCCCGCCATCGGTCTCGGCCGCGCAGGCGTCCTCGATCTGGGTGACGAGGAAACCGCGGTCGGCCGCATCGCGGATCGCCGACTCGACGCACTGGTCGGTCATGATGCCGTAGATCACCAAATACTCGATCCCGAGATTGCGCAGGACGTATTCCACATTGGTCGAATTGAAGATGCCCGAGGAGGTCTTGGGGATCAGGATCTCGTCGCCCTCCGGCGCAACGTCGGAGATCACCTGCGCCTCCCACGAGCCCTTCGGGTGATGCAGGCGGGAGATCTTGTGGTCGAGGCTACGGTCGCGACCGTCTCGGGTCAGGCTCTCGATCACCGTATAGATCACTTCGATGCCGGCCTGTCGGGCGGCGGCCTGCAGGCGCCGCTGGTTGGGGATGACCACATGGTCGAGTCGCTCGAGGAAGGGCAGACAACCTGCCTTGGGGCTGCCGGGCCGGCGCGCCTCGGCGAGGAGGTCGGCGCTGTACTCGGCGTTCTGCATGTCAACAGACAGGAGCGCGGTCCGGCGCGGCTCGATCGGGCGCTCGCGATAGGCCCCGCCGGGGGCGTCGACGGCTGGTAGTCCGATGGTCATGGGAGTGCTCGGTCATTTGACTGGTCGGCTGTACGAAGAATTACAGGATTGCACAACTTCGACAACTCCGTAAGCTTGGTGCGAGGGCCGCCGGGCGGAGCGGCGTGACGACGATCCGCTTCAGCGAGGCGCCCGGGAGGTGGTGGCAATGCCCGGACAGAGCGGTGAGCGCCCGACGACGCTGGCGGACCGGATCACGGCGACGCTACCCTCGCTGACCAACGCCGAACGCCGCGCCGCGCGCACTCTGTTGGCGCGCTATCCCGCCGCCGGGATCGAGACGGCGGCACTGTTCGCCGAGCGGGCCGGCGTCAGCACGCCGACAATCCTGCGCTTCATCGCCAAGCTCGGCTTCGACAGCTATGCCGACTTCCGCAGCGAATTGCGCGCGGAACTGGAGGCGCGGGCCCAGTTCCCGCTGACCAGGCCGCACGAGATCGGCAGCAGTGCTCACGGTCTGGCCGCGCTCGGCGAACGTCTGTCGGCGACGATTGGCGATACGCTGGCGATGTGCGAGCGAAGCGAACTCGACCGGCTGGTGGCGGCCATGAGCGACGAGCGCCGGGACATCTATCTCGTCGGCGGCGACTTCACCGAGGCGGCCGCGCGGCATCTGGAGTTCCACCTGCGCAAGATGCGGCCACGGGTGCGGCTTCTCGATCACGATCTCGTCCGCCGCGCAGACATCATCGCCGACCTGCGGCGGCGCGACGTCCTGATCACCTTCGACATCCGCCGCTACCAGCGCGACACGGTGGTGACCGCACGCCTGGCGGCGCAGCGGGGCGCGATGGTGGTGCTCGTCACCGACCAGTGGATGTCGGACGCGGCTGAAGTCGCGGACCTGGTGTTCCGCTGCCGCGTCGACGGCCCATCGCGATGGGACAGCCTGGTCGGCATGATCGCCTTCGTCGAGGTGCTGGTGCAGTCCTACGACGAGGAGGTGTGGTCGCGCTCGGAGCAACGGGTGAAGGCGATCGAGGAGTATCGCATGAGCCTCGACACACCGCTTCCGCCGGTCGCCCAGCCCGGCGGTCGCAAAGAGGCATCTACTCGTGAAGTGATGGAACGACATGATACGGATTGAACAGCTGGAACAGGATCTGTAACAATTCCGTGCCGGCCATGGGGAGACCGGCCGTGTGGGGAGCGATCGCGGCGAATGTCGGCCGGGCATGCCACGCTTGAGGCGGAGGGGCTGGGCAAGCGCTTCGGCGGCGTCGTCGCGCTCAGCGGCTATGCTCTGTCGCTCCACCGCGGCGACGTGCTCGGACTGATTGGTCCGAACGGGGCGGGAAAGACCACCGCATTCAACCTTCTGACCGGTGTGTTGCGGCCGAGCGAGGGCCGCATCCGTGTGGACGGCGTCGACGTCACCGCCGCGCGTCCGGAGGACTTCGCGCGAGCGGGCGTCGCGCGCACGTTCCAGAACATCCGGCTGTTCCGCGATCTCCCCGCCTGGGAGAACGTCGCGGTCGGCCTGCACATGCGGCAGGGTCCGGGGTGGCTGGCGACCGTGCTCGGGCTTCCCGCGACCCGTGTGCGCGAGCGGGAGATGCGAGAGCGGTCGACCGCGCTCCTGCAGCAGGTCGGGCTCGCTGAGGTCGTCGACCGGCGGGCGGGCGATCTTCCCTACGGCCTGCAGCGCAAGGTGGAGATCGCCCGGGCGCTGGCGACGGCGCCCAAGGCGCTGCTGCTCGACGAGCCGGCGGCCGGCATGAATCCGACCGAGACCGGCGCGCTGACGGCGATGCTGGAGAAGCTGGCCGCGAGCGACGGCGCGCCGGCGCTGGTCGTTGTCGACCACGACATGCGGCTGGTCATGCGGCTCTGCCGACGGGTCCAGGTGCTCGACCGGGGAACCTTGCTCGTCGAGGGCACTCCCGCCGAAGTGCAGCGGGACGCGGGCGTCCTCGCGGCCTATCTCGGCGTTGGCACGCGGCGCCGCGGACGCAAGCCGGAGGCGCATCATGCTCCGGCTTGAGGACGTGGAGGTCTGGCGCGGCCCCTCGAGAGTGCTGCACGGGATCAGCCTGGAGGTGCGCGCCGGAGAGATCGTCGCGCTGCTGGGGGCGAACGGCGCCGGCAAGACCTCGACGCTGCTGACCATCTCCGGACTGCTCAGGCCGCGCGGCGGCTCCGTCCGGCTGTCGCTCGACGGTCGCGACCTCGATCTTGCGCGACTGGCCGAGGACCGGATCGTCGCGGCCGGCGTCGCCCACTGCCCGGAGGGCCGCCAGGTGTTCCACGGGCTGAGCGTCCGCGAGAACCTGAAGCTCGGCGCCTATCTGCGCAGGGACGGCGCCATCGCCGAGGACCTCGCCGCAATGGAGACGCTGTTCCCGATCCTGCGCGAGTCTGCTGGCCGTCGTGCCGGCGTACTCTCGGGCGGCGAGCAGATGATGCTGGCGATCGCCCGCTCGCTGATGTCGCGTCCGAAGCTCCTGCTCCTAGACGAGCCCTCGCTCGGCCTGTCGCCGCAGATGGTCGAGCGGATATTCGACGTGATCGAGGACATCCGTGCGCGCGGCACCACCGTGCTGCTGGTCGAGCAGAACGCCGGCATGGCACTGGAGATCGCCGACCGCGCCTATGTCCTGGAGAACGGAGTGATCGCCTTCGAGGGCGAGGCGGCATCGCTCGCCGGTGATCGTCGCATCCAGGAGGCCTATCTCGGGCTCGGAGTGGACAGCGGGTCGCCCGCGGGGGCGCGGCCATGACCGTTGGCTACGTTCTCCAGCAGCTCGCCAACGGCCTGGTTCTGGGATCGGTCTACGCGCTGATCGCGGTCGGCTTCTCGATGATCTACGGCATCGTCCGGCTGATCAATTTTGCCCATGGCGACATCCTGATGGTCGGCGCCTTCACCGCCTTCGCCGCGTTCCTGGTACTCGGGCTGCCGCTCTGGGCGGCGCTGATTGCGGTGCTCATGGTCGGAACGGTGCTGGCGATGCTGATTGATGCGGTCGCCTTCCGCCCCCAGCGCAGTGCGCCGCAGGTGAACGGCTTCATCACCTCGCTCGGCGTCTCGATCTTCATCCAGAACCTGACGATCCTGCTGCTGACCGGCCAGCCGCGCCCGTTCAACCTGCCTGGCTGGATCCGCACCAATCTCGACGTGCTCGGGGTCCGGGTCAGCGTGCTGGAGGCGGTGATCGTCGGGCTGACCATCGCCATCCTGATCGCGCTGTCGCTGATCGTCGGCCGGACCCGGATCGGCATCGCCATGCGGGCGACCGCGGAGAACCCGACAGCCGCACGGCTGATGGGGGTGAGGCTCAACCGCGCGATCGCCACCGCCTTCGGTATCGGCGGCGCGCTGGCGGCGATCGCCGGGGTGATGTGGGCCGGAAGGGCCGGTCAGATCGATCCGCTGATGGGTCTGGTGCCGGGCCTCAAGGCCTTCGTCGCCGCCGTCATCGGCGGGGTGGGCAGCCTCGCCGGCGCGGTGCTCGGTGGCTACATCCTCGGCTTCGCCGAAGTGCTGTTCGTCGGCCTGCTGCCGCCGGCCTACGGCGCCTACCGCGATGCCTTCGTGTTCGGCCTCCTGATCCTGATCCTGCTGGTCATGCCCTACGGCCTCCTCGGCCGGCCCTCGGAGGAGCGGGCATGATGGCGCGCCGCGACCTCCTCGTCTGGGCCGTCATCGCCGCCGCCGCAGTCGGGCTCGTCGCCTGGGCGGAGGCGAACCTGACCGGCTACGGACGCACCGTCATAGGCTTTGCCGGCATTTACGCGATGCTGGCGGTCAGCCTCTCCTTCTCGAACGGGCTGACCGGCCTGTTCTCGCTCGGCCACCCCGCCTTCATGCTTGTCGGCGGCTATGTCGCGGCGATCCTCACCTTTCCCGCGAACCGCAAGGGCTTCATGCTGCCGGCGCTGCCCGAATGGCTCGCCGGCGTGCAGTGGCCGCTGTTGCCTGCCACCCTGGCAGGCGCGCTCGCCGCGACGGTCGTGGCCCTCGTCGCCGGATTCCCGGTGCTGAGATTGCGCGGCCACTACCTGGCGGTGGCAACGCTGGGGCTGATCATCATCCTGCGCGTCGTCGTCAACAATGCCGACGGACTGACGCGGGGTGCGCTCGGACTGAACGGCATCCCCCGCTACACCAACCTCTGGTGGATCCTCGGCTGGCTTGCGGTGACGCTGCTGGTGTGCTGGCGGCTGAAGCATTCTTCCGTCGGCCGCAGCCTGATGGCGATACGCGAGAACGAGATGGCGGCGGCCTGCATGGGTGTGCGCCGCGCCCGCGCCAAACTCGGCGCTCTTGCCGTCGGGGCCTTCTTCGCCGGCGCCGCCGGCGCGCTGTGGGCCCATCTGCTCACCAACCTGACGCCCGGCACCTTCAACATCATGCTCGCCTTCATGCTGGTGGTGATGGTGGTGATCGGCGGCAGCGGCAGCCTGACCGGCGCCGTGGTCGCGGCAGTCGCGATCTCGCTCATCGGCGAGGTCCTGCGCCCCATCGAACAGGCCTTCGGCGCTTATGGGCTGGTTCCCATCATGGTCGCGAGCCTGCTGGTCGCCACCCTCTTGCTTCGCCCGCAAGGGTTCTTCGGCAGCTCCGAGCCGCGCCTGCTGCGGCCGGGGGCTGTCCAACAACGGACCGACAGGTCCAATGCGCATCCAAAGGAACAGGAGCAACTGCCATGAGACTGCCAATGCGTCTACATAGTCTTGTCACCGCCGCCGGGGCGCTCGCGCTGGCGGCCGGACTGTCGGCGCCCGCGCTCGCGCAGGAGCCGATCAAGATCGGGGCGCTCTACGCACTGACCGGTGGCCTGTCGTCGCTCGACGGCCCCTCGCTCAGGGGCGCGGAGCTTCATGTCGAGCAGATCAACGCAGACGGCGGGGTGCTCGGCCGGCCGATCGAACTCGTCGTCTTCGACACCCGCACCGACC
>JAEYRQ010000108.1 GCA_023435545.1 Pseudomonadota bacterium
AACTCGGCGAGGGCTGCGAAGCCGCGCCCGCGGTCTCCGTGGCGATCCGTAAGCGACTCCGCGACACGTTGGTGTTCACCGCCGAGGTCGACCTCGTGCCGTGGGGCAGCCTGCCGCGAAGTGAATACAAGTCGAAGCTGGTCGACCGATCGGCCGCCGGCGACTGACGCCACGGCGGCCACAACTGCCCGCAAAGGGCGACAACGAAAGGGAGGAACGATGATACCGCGAATGTCACTGGCCGCAGCAGGGATACTCTGCGCCATGGCCCTGCCGGCCGCCTCGGCCGAATACGAGATGAAGATCTCGACCATGTTCCCGTCGACCCACTTTATCCAGACGATGGCGCTCGAGCCCTGGGCGAAGTCGATCGAGGAGCGGAGCGGCGGACGGGTGAAGTTCACCTTCTTCCCGGCAGGTTCGGCGCTCGGCGATGCCACCAAGCAGTTCGACCAGGTGCGGGCCGGCGTCGTTGACGTCGCCGTCGGCATTCCGGCGATCCCGCGCGGGCGCCACCCGCGTACGGTGCTGATGGAACTGCCCTTCACCGTTGCCTCTTCCGAGGCCGGCACCAAGGCGCTGATGGACATCTACCAGGACTACCTGCTGGAGGATTTCCCAGGCACCAGGGTGCTCTCGCTGACGCTGACAGAGCCGAGCGCGATCCACACCAAGGCGCCGATCGAGAATCTAGAGGGCCTGAAGGGCATGCGCGTGCGCGCCCCGACCCCCAGCGTCACCGCCATTCTCGAGGCGGTGGGCGCGACCCCGGTCGGCATGCCGCCCACACAGATCTACGAGAGTGTCGAACGCGGCGTCGTCGACGGCAACGTCATGCCGTGGGGTCCGGTCGGCGCGTTCAAGATCTGGGAGGTGCTCCACAATCACCTCAATGCCCGCATGGACACGGTGACGATGTACACGCTGATCAACCAGCAGCGTTACGACTCGCTTCCCGACGACATCAAGGCGCTGTTCGACGAGGCCCCGGCCTACTTCACCGAGAACTGGGGACAGTGGTGGTACGACACCGACCAGAAGGCGATCGAGGCGGCGAAGGGCAACGGCAACACCATCGTCGAGGTCGATCCGGCAACGCGCGAGCAGTGGCGCGAGGAGATGAAGCCGGTGATCGACGCCTATCTCGCCGAGCAGGAGAAGACCCTTCCCAACGCCCGCGAGATCTACGGCGCCATGGTCGAGGCCGTGGGCAAGTACGAGAAGCAATAGACAGGCCGCCCACCATCCCGGACGCCGCATCGCGGCGATCCGGGATCGGGAGGGCACAACGGTGGACGCGTCCCGGTCCCGGCTCTTCGGCTTTGCCTTCGGCCTGGATGACGCGCCCTCATACAGAGACGTGGACACGGCTGAGCGGCCTGGGCAATCCACGCGGGGAAGGTGATGATCCGCCTCTACGAGCAGAGCGAGCGCTGGCTGCGGAGATTGGCTCTTGCAGGAACGGGGGCGCTGATGGTCGCCGTCGCGCTGACGGTAGCCGACATCGCCATCCGCTCGACTGGTGGCGGTGCTGTCGCCGGCATGGTCGACATCGTCCAGCTCTGCGTCATGGTGTCGGCCATGCTGGCGATCCCGTACGGCTTCCCAGCCGACCAGCACGTCGCGATCGACCTCTTCACGGTCCGCCTGCCTGTGTCGGTCCAGCGCGCTTTGCGCGTCTTCGCGGCGCTGCTCGGCATCTGCTTCCTGTCGGGCGTGCTTTGGTTCTCCCACCGCCAGGCGATGCTCGAAGCAAGCTACGGCGACCGCAGCCAGACCATCGGCATCCCGATGATCTGGTACTGGGTGCCGCTGCTGGCCGGGATGGCGCTGGCGGTACTGGCCAACATCGTGGTTGCGCTGCGCTTCGCCTTCGGCGGTCCCGACCGGTGAGCGAGAGGTGAGCGCTCCCGTCATCGGCCTGATCGGCCTCGCCGCGCTGCTCGGCCTGATCGCGCTTCGCGTGCCGGTGGCGATCGCCATGGGCACCGTCGGAATTGTCGGCGGCGTCGCGCTCAACGGCTGGCTCAGCCTGGGCTTCGTGCTCGGTTCGCAGCCTTTCGTGACGGTGTCGCCCTATTCGCTGTCGGTCATCCCGCTGTTCGTGATGATGGGCGCCTTCGCCGGCCGAGCCGGGCTGTCGGGGTCGCTCTACCAGGCGCTGAACGCCCTGATCGGACACTGGCGCGGCGGCCTGGCCTCGGCGACCGTCGGAGCCTGCGCCCTGTTCGGGGCGATCTGCGGCTCAAGCCTCGCAACCGCCGCCACCATGGCCCGCGTCGCCGTGCCGGAAATGCGCGCGATCGGCTACGACGACCGCCTCACCTCGGGCGCGCTTGCCGCCGGCGGCACACTCGGCATCCTGATCCCCCCGTCGATCATCATGGTCATCTACGCAATCATGACCGAGCAGTCGATCGGCCGGATGTTCCTTGCCGGCATGATCCCCGGCATCCTCGCCGCGGCACTCTATATGTGCGCCGTCTATGTGGTCGCCCGCCTCAGGCCGGAGGCCGCCCCGCGCGGCGTACGGGTCGATTCCGCTGCGCGGCTTTCCGCAGTGCGGCAGATGTCGCCGGTGCTGCTGCTCTTCGTCGTGGTGATGGGCGGCATCTATGTCGGCATCTTCTCGCCGACCGAGGCGGCCGCCGTCGGCTCGTTCGGGGCGATCCTGCTGGCGCTCGTGCGCGGCCGCCTCACGGGGCGGGTGATCATCGATGCGCTGGTCGAGACGGCCTCGACCACCGGCATGATCTTCCTGATCCTGATCGGCACCTCGGTGCTGCAATTCTTCATCGAGACCTCGACCCTGCCGACGGTGATCATCGACTGGATCCGTGCACTCGGCCTGCCGCCCATCGGCGTGCTGGTGGTGATCCTGATGGTCTATGTCGTCCTCGGCTGTTTCCTCGACAGCCTCTCGATGATGCTGATCACCCTGCCGATCGTGTTCCCGCTGATCCTCTCGCTCGGCTTCGATCCGATCTGGTTCGGCGTCCTCGTCGTATCGGTGGTGGAAATCGGGCTGATCACGCCGCCGGTCGGGATGAACCTCTACGTGATCGCCTCGTCGGTCGACAACATGCGCTTCGAGCGGGTGGCGGCCGGCGTCCTGCCGTTCCTGGCGGCGGATGCGGTGCGGGTGGCGTTGCTCGTCGCCTTCCCGGCGATATCTCTGCTGTTGCCGGCAATGCTAATGTGAGGGTTTCAGAGGAGCGAGCCATGGACAACGCGCAGATGCGGAAGCTTCAGAGCCAGGGCGTGCATCACATCACGCTGGTCGGCGCCGACCGTCAGACCTCGATCGACTTCTGGGAGGGCGTGCTCGGCATGCCCTTCGTGTTCGAGCAGCCCAACCTCGACGTGCCTGCCGAAAGCCATCTCTATTTCGATCCGGGCGACGGGCGGCTGATCACCATCTTCACCAACGAGGAACGCAAGCCCGACCCGCGCCGCACGCCGACCGAGCCCGGCTGCGTCCACCACATCGCCTTCGCGGTCTCCAGGGCCACCTTCAGCCAGGCGATCGCCCGTCTCGACGAACGCGGCATTCGGCACTCCGGCGTCAAGGACCGCGGCTTCATGGATTCGATCTACTTCAACGATCCGCTCGGCCTGACCATGGAACTGGCCAGCTACCGCTTCGAGCCGCCGGCGGGCTTCACCCACGCCGACGTGCTGCTCGAGGCGCACCGGATCCGGGTCGACCGCGGCGACTACAACATCGCCGAGATCCATCTGGCCGATGCGATCGAGGCGCTCACTGAGCGCTCGCGCGGCAGCCTGTCGGCCGACCGCGCGCCGAAGAACCCCTACTGAGGCGGGACCCCATCCGGGGCCCGTCGGCACCGCTGCAACCGGGAGAGTGACAATGAAGCTCTACATGCACCCCGTATCGATGACGAGCCGGCCGGTCCGCCTGTTCATCGCCGAGAAGGGGCTGGCCGTCGACGAGGAGGTTGTCGATCTCTTCACCGGCGCCCACTACCAGGAGCCGTTCAACACCATCAATCCGAACCATCTGGTACCGGTGCTGGAGGACGGCGACTTCCGCCTCACCGAATCCTCGGCGATCCTGAAGTATCTTGCCGACAAGTTCGACCTGCCCGAATATCCGAAGGACCTTAAGCAGCGCGCCCGGGTCAACGAGGTGATGGACTGGTTCAACTCCAACTTCTACCGGGACTACGCCTACGGCTTCATCTATCCGCAGGTCTTCCCGCACCATAAGCGGCCGACGGATGAGATCCACTCGGGCACGATCGAGTGGGGCAAGTCGAACGCCGAGAAATGGCTGCAGATCCTGAACGACCACTGGATCGGCCCGGACCGGCAGTATCTCGCAGGCGACACCATCACCATCGCCGACTACTTCGCCGCCGGCCTGCTGACGCTGGGCGAGGTGGTGCGCTGCGACTTCTCCAAGTACCCCAATGTCGAGCGCTGGCTCGCCAACGTGAAGAAGCTGAAGACCTGGCCGCAGGTCAACGAGGTGTTCTACGGCTTGGTCGAGCAGGTGAAGGACCAGCCCTTCGAGGCGATCAGATAGGGGTTCATTGCCCGGTCCGCCTGCGCGCGCTAGGTTACATGTAACCATGGAGCTACGGCGATGCCACCAGCAAATGAGCGCAAGTCACCGGGGGATAAAGTGAGAGCCCACAGGGAGCGCCTGCGCCGGCAGGGCTTGAGGCCGGTGCAGGTTTGGGTTCCAGATACCAGGACCTCCGAGTTCCGGGCGGCCGCCCACGCACAATCGCTCGCCGTCGCGTCGAGTGACCGGGAGCCGGAGGATCAGGCTTTCATCGACGCAGTCGCCGACTTCGGCGAGACATGAGGCGTGGTGAAATCTGGACTGTCTCCCACGCTAGCTATGCCGGAAAACCCCGTCCGGCCGTCGTGATCCAGTCCGATGCATTCGATGCAACGCGGTCGGTGACAATCTGTCCTTTCACGACGGACGAAACCGAGGCACCCCTGTTGCGTCTCTTGGTGCAGCCAAGCGAAATCAATGGCCTGCGATCGGCTTCGCGGCTCATGGTGGACAAGGTGGTCACCATTCCGCGAGAACGGGTCGGATCTCATGTCGGCCGTCTCGACGAAGATGACCAGCGCCGGCTCGACCGCGCGATCATGGTATTCCTCGGGCTGGTCTAGGTTCACCTAGCCCCGTTCAGCGCCCGCCAGACCTTTTCCGGTGTCGCCGGCATGTCGATCGCGGTCACGCCGCGCGACGACAGTGCGTCGATGACCGCGTTGGTCACCGCCGAGATCGAGCCGGCGCAGCCGGCCTCGCCACAGCCCTTGACACCGAGCGGATTGGTGGTGGCCGGGAAGGGCAGGCTTTCGAAGACGAAATCCGGCGCGTCGTCGGCGCGCGGCAAGGCGTAGTCGGTGAAGGAGCCGGTGACGAGCTGGCCCGCCTCGTCGTAGACCGTCCTCTCCGTCAGCGCCTGGCCGATCCCCTGCATGACGCCGCCGTGGAGCTGGCCCGCGACCAGCATGGGATTGAGGATCGTCCCGAAGTCGTTGACCATGATGTAGCGGACGACCCGCGTCGCGCCCGTCTCCGGATCCACCTCGACCTCGGCGACATGGGTGCCGTTGGGAAACGACGACGGGATCATGCCGGTGACATGGGTCACGTCGAGGGTATCGGGGAGGCCGTCCGGCATGTCGTCCGGCAGGCTCAGACCCTGCCGCAGCCGGTCCGCAAGGTCCATGATCGAGATCGACAGGTCGGTGCCCGCGACCGTGAAACGGCCCTCGGCGAACTCGATGTCTTCGACTGCCGCCTCCAGTACCAGGCCGGCGAGGCGCTTGCCGGTCTCGATCACCTGTTCGCTCGCCTCGACGATCGCCGCCCCGCTCATCATGGCCGAGCGCGAGCCGCCGGTGCCGGCGCCGAACACCAATTGGTCGCTGTCGCCCTGGACGAGGCGGATCCGGTCGAAGGGCACGCCCAGCTTTTCCGACAGAACCTGCGCAAACGGGGTGGCGTGGCCCTGGCCGTAGTCGAGCGTACCAGTGACGATGCTCACCATCCCGTCGGGCTCGAATCGGATGCCGCCCATCTCCTTGTTGGGCGGGGCGGTCACTTCGAGATAGCTGCCGATCCCGCGGCCGCGCAGCAGTCCGCGCCGGGCGCTCTCACGTGCCCTTGTCGGAAAGCCGTCCCAGTCGGCGGCTTCCAGTGCCCGCTCGAACACCGCCGGGAAGTCGCCGCTGTCAAAGGTCAGGCCGTTCGGCGCGGAGTAGGGGATCTGGTCGGGCTGTATATGGTTCAGCCGCCGCAACTCGGCCGCGTCTCGCCCCGTTTCGCGCGCGGCCGCGTCGATGAGCCGCTCCGTCACGTAGTTGGCGTCCGGCCGCCCGGCGCCACGATAGGGGCCGAGAAAGGTGGTGTTGGTGAAGGCGCATCGCACCGCCACCTCGATTGCCGGCGTCCGGTAGACCCCGACGAGGTTCTTGACGATGTTGCCGGTCGAGAACGCCGGGGAGACGTGGCCGAGATAGGCACCGAGGTTGGCGTGCCCGGTGACCCGCAGCGCGAGGATGTTGCCGTCACCGTCCAGGGCGAGCTCGCCGGTCACCTCCAGATCGCGGCCGTGGCTGTCGGACAGGAACGATCCCGAGCGGTCATTCAGCCATCTGACAGGCCGGCCAAGGTCGCGGGCGGCGTGACAGGCGCAGACATATTCGGGATAGACCATCGACTTCATCCCGAACGAGCCGCCGACGTTTGGCGTGAGAATGCGCACCTGCCCGGGGTCGACTCGAAGGACGCGGGCCAGCATGCCGCGCAGGCCGAACGTGCCCTGGCTCGGCACATGTACCTCCCAGCGCTCGCGGTCGGGCAGGTATGTCGCCAGCACAGCGCGGGGTTCCAGCGCGTTCACCACCAGCCGGTTGCTGACCACCGAGAGCCGCGTGACGTGGCTGGCGCGCGCCATCGCCGCATTGACCGCCTCCGGGTCTCCGCCCCGGAAATCGAGCGCCAGGTTGGAGGGCACGTCCTCGTGAACCTGTGGAGCGCCCTGCACCAGCGCGGCCCCGGGATCCGTCACTGCGGGCAGCGGGTCGATGTCGATCTCAACCGCCTCGGCCGCGTCGCGCGCCTGGGCCGCCGTCTCCGCCACCACGAAGGCGATCGGCTCGCCGACATGGCGAACCTTGTCATGCGCAAGCGGCGGCCAGTGCGGTTTGGGCATCTTGTTTCCGTCCCGCCCGGCAATCTCTACATTGCAGGGCATGCCGCCATATCTGGCGAGATGCTCGGCCGTGTAGACGGCCAGGACGCCCGGCAACTCCAGCGCGACGGTCGCGTCCACGCCCCGCACGATGCCATGCGCATGGAGGCTGCGGACGACGGCGGCATGAGCCTCGCCCGGCAGCGAGATATCGTCGGTGTAGCATCCTGCACCGCTGACCAGCCGTCGGTCTTCCTTGCGGGGGATCGGTCGGCCGATGGCGAAGTTGTCGGTGGCGTGGTCGGTCATCCGTTGATCCGTGAATGTAGGCAGTCGGAGGCTGCGGGCTGTCCGGCGGGGGCGCCCTTGCCGGAGAGGGCGTGACGGAAGCATGGGGCGCCGATCATTGCTTGACCATAGCCGCGCCTCAAACTCGACCCGGCCCGACGATGGGCCGCGACATGGCCCGTGCGGACTCCGCCAATCACACTTTCGTTATCCGACGCACTTCTGGCGCGGTTCAGACGTATCAGTAGACTGGCTCGGGGAGAGATCGAGAAGGAGTCCGCTTCCATGTCTGCGCGCTACATTCCACTGGCTTTCGTTGCGGGATTATTCGCAATGTTCGAGCCGATCCCGGCCAGCTCCGAGGAGCGGGTATGCCGCGGCAAGATCGGCGCCGTAACGCTCGACAACATCCGGGTGCCCCCCGGCGCGACCTGCACGCTAACTGGGACGCGTGCCAAGGGCACCGTCAAGGTCGAAAGGAACGCGACCCTCAATGCCCGCGAGGTCGTGGTGATCGGCAACGTCCAGGCCGAGAACGCCCAACTGGTGCGCGTCATCAGGCAGTCACGCGTCGGCGGATCGGTCCAGGTAAAGCAGGGTGGCGGAGCGACAGTCGCCGACAGCCGAATCGACTCCGACATCCAGTACGAGTCCAACCGTACCCAGCTCAGGGCGCTGCGCAATCGCGTGGGCGGCAACATACAGGCATTTCAGAATCGCGGCGGCGTCGAGATCCGCCGAAACCGCGTCGACGGAAACCTGCAGTGTAAGGCCAACAGGCCGGCCCCGATCGGGGGTGGAAACATCGTGCAGGGCAGCAAGGAAGACCAGTGCGCCCGATTGTAGCGCGCTGACCGCGGCTACTCGTCGTGGCCGGTCCCGAACCGGTCTTGCTTGGCCGCGGTGATTGGGGTGTCGCGGCCGGGCTCAGACGAAGACCAGGTGTCTGGGGTGGTCGCCGGCACAGATCGATCGGCTTCTTTGGCGATGTGGAGACTCGACTGTCGCTGTGCGACTATTTGGGAGGCATTCATTGCCCAATGCTTGGGCCGCGTGGTCATTTCCGAAGAAGGTGGTGTGTCTTTCTGGTGACATACTTGCGGAATGGCAGCCGGACTGCCGGTCTGCGCCATGATTCCCGTTGCAGGTGCAAGGTTGCGGAATAAACATCGCTGCACGTCTTGCACGACGCTGCTTCGCGGCCAGCCGGCACCCGGTCGCATCGCAGGGGGACAGGGGGAGGCGGGGGAACCCTGGGGTGGTCCTTCCGAACCTCTTCCGAGAGTGCCGCTCGGAGAACACGATGAAGACGATCAGAGCTTTCCTGCTCGGTTCAGCCGCGGTAGTCGCGGCAACTGCGTCGGCGTCTGCGGCCGACATGATGATGGACGTCAAGGCTCCGCGCGAGCCGGTCTATCGCTGCGACATCACCGGCTTCATCGAGCTGCCGGGCACCGACATCTGCTTCAAGATTGGCGGCTTCGCGTCGCTGGTCGTCGCCGGCGCGGAGGATCAGTGGGACCTGCTCAACGTCGGCGCGGCCTACGGGATCGTGCCGGATGGTCACTCGTTCGATGACGCGTTCTTCATGTACGGCTACGGCCGCGTGAACTTCGATGCGCGCACCTCCACCGAATACGGCACGGTGCGGGCCTACGTCGAAATGCAGGCCTATGACAACGACACGCGCTCCGGCGGCCCCTTCGAACTCCGCCACGCGTTCGTGCAGTTCGGCAACTGGACTTTCGGCAAGACGTGGTCGACGTTCCTGCACCTCGACTCCAGCCCGGTCTACTCGGATGCCTTCACGGTCACCGGCGACAACTACATGCGCCGCAACCAGATCCGCTACACCCAGTCCTTCGGGTCGGGCTGGTCGCTGATGGTGGCCGTCGAGGACCAGAACTACGATTTCCCCTTCGACATCACCGCGACCGGTGTCTGGGCGCCGTTCTTCTACCCGGGCCTGGCGCTGCCGGCCGCCGTCAACGATCGCAACGAATTCCCCGATCTGGTCGGCGCCCTCTACGTCGAAGGCGACTGGGGCAGCGCGCAGCTCTCGGGCGCGTGGCACAACAACCAGTTCACCGATTTTGGCTGGAACGACAGCGAATCAGGCTGGGCAGTTCTCTTCGGCACACTGATCAACACGCCGACGATCGGCGAGGGGGACTATTTCAGCTTCAAGGCGATCTACACGGACGGCGCCACGCAGTACAATCAGGACAATTTCCTGGGGTCCACGAACGTGGTGTGGGGTGACTGCACTCCCTTCCTGATCACCTTCACCGACTGCATCGTCGATACCGTGACGACCTGGTCGGTGCTGGGCGCCTTCACCCACAACTGGTCGCCCACCATCGCCACGACGTTCGGCGCCGGCTACCAGAACGTCCAGGCACCTCTGACGCGGCTCAACGTCTTCGCGCCGGGTCTTGCCTCTGATTTCGAGATGGATACCTACGAAATCTTCGGGAACATCTCCTGGACCCCGGTGGCGAATACGACCTTCATGCTCGACGTGCACTACGGCCATGTGGACTTCAACGGCGCCGGTACGTTCCTGGGGGCATTCAATCCCTTCTTCGCCAATCCGTTCGCTGCGGACAGTGAGGGCGCCTTCGCCGTTGCCTTCGAGGTAACGCGGTCCTTCTGATCGCGATCGACTGATCGTCTGTCCCGAGGCCCCGGCGGACCACCCGCCGGGGCCTTTCCTTTGGTGCGGGTGGTCCCGGCCGTGCCCGGCGCCATCCGGTGG
>JAEYRQ010000113.1 GCA_023435545.1 Pseudomonadota bacterium
CGCGTACCAGCCCTTGCTCGGCGAACAGGGCGAGCAGGCGCGCGACGGACTGCTCGATGACATCTGCCCGCCGATCGTTCGCTGTGTCTGTCCCCGTCATCCAGACCATCCGTCTCGCCGGCCCGTCCCGCAGGCCCAACGTCGCAAAGGCGCCGGCCGATCACCGGAGCGGCGCCTGTTTAGCAGCCAACGCTCCAGGCTTCCATTCCGGAAAGCGGTGGGTATCCGGGTGCGCCGCCGACGTCCGCCTCAGTACGCCGCCTCGATCAGCGCCTCCACCGAGGCCCTGTCGAGCGGGCGGGGGTTGGTCGGGCCGGAGTGATCTGCGAGCGCCCCGTCCACCACCGGCGGGATCGCCTGGCGCGGCAGTCCCATCTCGGAGAGCGACTTCGGCATGCCGATCTCGCTGTTGAGCCCATCGAACCAGGCAGCGAGATCCGTGCCCGCTCCGAGCCCCATCACCGTGCGCATCGCATCGTACTTCGCGCCCGCCGCCTCCTGGTTGAAGCGCAGCACATGCGGCAGCAGCACCGCGTTCAGCGTACCGTGGTGGAGCGAAGGCTCCTCCAGCCCGCCGAGCGGATGGGAAATGGCGTGGATCGCACCGAGCCCCTTCTGGAAGGTGAGGCCGCCATGCAGCGCAGCGATCATCATCTCGCAGCGTGCCTCGCGGTCAGACCCGTCGGCGACGGCGCGGCGCAGGTGGCAGACAGCCCGGCCCAGCCCATCGAGCGCGATCGCGTCGGCCGGCGGATTGAATTTCGGCGACAGGTAGGTCTCCACACAGTGGCTGATCGCGTCCATGCCGGTGGCGGCGGTCAAGCCAGGCGGCATGCCGTAGGTCAGTTCCGGATCACATACCGCCCGCTTCGGGAACAGGTGCGGTGAAATGAAGCCGAGCTTGCGGCCGTCGTCGAGCGTGATCAGTGCGGCGCGGCCAACCTCCGAGCCGGTGCCGGCCGTCGTCGGGACCGCGATCACCGGCGCGACGGCGGCGGTGATCCGCGGCACGCCGCCGAGGATCGCAGCATAGCTCTCGAAGTCGCCGTCATGGGTCGCCATCAGCGCCACCGCCTTGGCGAGATCGATCGGAGAGCCACCGCCGATGGCGATGATGCCGTCGGCCCCGGTCCCGCGATAGAGGTCGAGCGCCTTGCGCGCGGCCCTCTCGGTCGGATTCGACGGGGTCTCGTCGAACACGCCGGCAATCCGATCCTGCTCCATCGCCGCCCGCACCCGATCGACAAGGCCTGCGGCCACCACACCCTTGTCGGCCACGATCAGCGCGCGGCGCACGCCGAGCTGGTCGAGATCCTCGCCGATCTCGGCGACGCAGCCCTCTCCGAAGCGGATCGTGGTGAGATAGGTGATCAGTGCAGACATGCCGGTTCCGTCCCGTGGTATCGCCGGTCCGCGCCGGCATTTGCGAAGCGGCCGGATACTCTGCCAGGTGATCGCGGTTGTCCACCGCCGCGCCTCATCCGGTCAGGGGGCCCGTCGGAACAGCCCCGGATAGTCCTCGACCAGCCCGTCCTGATCGACAGTGATCTCGGCGGCGAAGGAATCGTCGACCGCCTCGTAGAGGTAGCGCCGGCACACCGTCAGGCAGGTGTAGCGCTGCCCGTCGACGAACGGCTCCAGCGAGGGGAAAGGCACATAGACCATGCGGAACTCGCGCGCCTCGCGTTCCGCAAGATCCACGCGGCGGATCGGCAGGATGTTGGTCAGCGGGCTCGCCTCGAGATCGATGTCGATGCAGCCTTCGAGCGCGGGAAGCCGGTTGCCGAGTGCGTCGGTCCAACGGCCCTGCCCGTCGCTGCGGAGCGTCAGCGTGCCGCCCCCGGCGATGCGGATGTCGGCGGAGCGAACCCGCCAGTCGTCGAAGCAGTCGATGCGGAAGGCGGCGGCGTAGCCCGCCCGTCCGGCGACGACGGCCGTGCCCTCGGCGCAGATGCCGGTGGCATCGCGCCAGATCGCGACGCGCTGGAGCCCCTCCCCGTCCCATGTCCGCCAGCAGACCTCATACCGCGTGAGTGGACGGAACGACATCGGCGGCGCCCGCCTCAGTCCTGGCGGCCTTCGTGGTAAAGATTCATCCGGCTGAGATCCGTCACCCTGCGCTCACCGCACAGCGCCATGGTAGTGTCCAGCTCCTTGCGGATGATCTCGAGCGCAAGGGAAACACCCGGCCCGCCCATGGCGCCGAGGCCGTAGACATAGGCGCGGCCGATATGGACACCCTTGGCGCCGAGGCAGAGCGCCTTCAGAACGTCCTGACCCGAGCGCACGCCGCCGTCCATGTGGATCTCGATCCGGTCGCCGACCGCATCGACGATCTCCGGCAGGACCGAGATCGACGAGGGGGCGCCGTCGAGCTGGCGGCCGCCGTGGTTGGAGACGCTGATCGCGTCGGCGCCGGTGTCGAGCGCCTTGCGGGCATCCTCCACGTCGAGGATGCCCTTGAGGATCAGCGGGCCGCCCCAGCGCTCCTTTATCCACTCGATGTCCTTCCAGCTCAGGCGCGGATCGAACTGCTGGCTGGTCCAGGAGGAGAGCGAGGACAGATCGTCGACGCCCTTGGCGTGGCCGACGATGTTGCCGAAGGTGCGGTTCCTGGTTCCCAACATCCGGAAGCACCAGGCCGGCCGCGTCGCCATCTGCCAGACGTGCTTGGGCGTGAACTTCGGTGGCGTCGACAGGCCGTTGCGCAGGTCGTTGTGGCGCTGGCCGAGGATCTGCAGATCGAGGGTGAGCACCAGCGCCGAGCAGCCGGCCGCCTTGGCCCGGTCGATCAGGTTGCCGACGAAATCGCGGTCCCGCATGACGTAGAGCTGGAACCAGAACGGCTTGCTCGTGGCTTTGGCAACGGCTTCGATCGAGCAGATGCTCATCGTCGAGAGTGTAAAGGGAATGCCGGCCTCGGCCGCCGCCCGCGCCGCCAGAATCTCCCCGTCCGGATACTGCATGCCGGTCAGCCCCACCGGGGCAAGCACCAGCGGCATGGAAACCTCCTGGCCGACGAGCGTCGTCGCCAGCGAACGGTCGGACATGTCGACGGCGACGCGCTGGCGCAGCCTGATCTTTCCGAAGTCATCGGTGTTGGCGCGGTAGGTGCTCTCGGTCCAGGCGCCGGAGTTTGCGTAGTCGAAGAACATTTTCGGGACACGACGGCGGGCAAGCCGTTCCAGGTCCCTGATGTCGCAAACGACGCCCATGACGGTATTCCTCCCTAGAGTCCGGCGCGCCGAGGACCCGCCGACCGGATGACCCTTGATACAAGGATGGTGCACCGCCTGTGAAGATGCGGCGCGCACACCGGCGGGCATCGCCGCATAGGAGCATTTCCCACGCGGAACAAGTCCATTGCGACGAATTAAGTTGCCACTGGCCGCAGGCTTGGGCTCAATATCAGCATCGCCCCGGTGCATACCCGCTGAAACGGCAACATAATGGGTCCCGGGCAAACGACCGACCGCCGGACAATTCGTTCTGGCGAACCAGGTCCCGGAACAGCACCGGCGGTTCGCGACAACCTCGCGAAACGGAGCAACAACAGGGAGGGTTGCAAGATGACTCGCATTACGGGCGACAAGCTCAAGTCGGAAGCACCGAAGAACGCAAGCCGCCGCCGATTCCTCGCAGGAGCCGCGACGGTGGCCGGCGGCGCCGCTGCGACGGTGGCGATGCCGAACGTCTCGCGCGCGCAGACCACCACCTTGAAGATGCAGTCCTCGTGGACGGCCTCTGACATCTTCCAGGAGATGGCCCAGCAGTACGTCGACCGGGTCGAGCAGATGTCAGGCGGACGGCTCAAGATCGACCTGCTGCCCGC
>JAEYRQ010000155.1 GCA_023435545.1 Pseudomonadota bacterium
AACACGCGGCCGTTGGAAAGCGTTCCATCGGCCGCGACGTCGAACACCCGGACATGCTGACGCTCGGTGTCATTGACGAACAGCAGCCTCTCGTCGGCCGAGAAGCACAGACCGTTCGGCTGGGCGAAGTCGTCGGCGAGCAGTGTCAGGTCGCCATCCGGGCCGATCCTGTAGACCCCGCGGAAATCGAGTTCCGGCTCGCGTGGCACGCCGTAGAACTCCACCCGCCCATAGGTCGGATCGCTGAAGTAGACAGAACCGTCGCTCCTGACGACGATGTCGTTGGGGCTGTTCAGCTCCTTGTCGCCGTAGTGGGTCGCCAACGTCACCACCGAGCCGTCGGGCTCGGTGCGCGTGACGCTGCTGGTGGCATGCAGGCAGGCGAGAAGGCGGCCCTGTCGGTCATAGGCCAGACCGTTGGCCATCTGGCTCGGCTGGCGGAACGGGCGCACGCCTCCAGCCTCGTCCCATCGCCGGATTATGTTGCCCGGCATGTCCGAGAACAGCAGGAACTGTTCGCGCGGGTGCCACAGCGGGCCTTCTGTGAACAGGAACCCTGTGGCAATCCGCTCCAGCGGCGCGTCGGCTGCGACCACCTCGCCCATGCGGGGGTCGCGGACCTCGAGGGTCATCACGTGCCCCCAGACTTGATCTGCTTTACCGATCTGTCGCCGACATACCAGGCGTCGGCCGGCACTTCCTGGAAGACAACCCAGATGTCGTTGGGGGCGATCCCCGTGACCTCCGACACCGCGGCGTTCACCCGTCTGGCGACCTCCGCCTGCTTTTCGGGGCTCTGGCCGCTGACCCAGTCGATATGCACGAACGGCATGCTCGGCGTCCTCCCTTGAACGATCTTTGGCTTCGTTTCAGGAAGACTAGGAATCCGGTGAAACCGCCGGAAGCGTTGATCCCATAGACCGAAGTGCGGGAATCCGCACTCGGCGATGCGCAAATGCGCAAGGACGTCTCCGGGCTCCCGCCCCGCCAGGCGCTATTGCCGCGAGTCGCTCCGGAGCTGCTCCGCATTGTCGAGCTGGTCGTTCGCGCGTCCCAGCACATCGGCATTGATCAGCCCGCGGAGCACAGCCATGCAGATCGCCCGGGTGCGGGCATTGAAAGGCCCCGTCTCCGGAGGATCCGAACCTGCGTCTCCCGCCACGCCCAACTTGGCGTAGAGACGCTGGAGCCGGCTCTGCACGCCACGGGTGGAGAGCCGGTGGCGCTGGGCGATGGCCCGGTCGGTCAGGCCAAGGCAGATGTCGACGAGCATGTCGTACTCGGAATCGCTCAGTGCATCGAGGCGGTCCTCCGCGCGGGCCTGGATCGAGCGGACCTCCCGGTCGATGATGCACTGGTCATGCAGGAACACACCCTCGATGGCCTGGCGGAAGCGTTCTGCCGAGGCTGATTTCAGCAGATAGCCGTATCCTGCCTCCGGCGGCACGATGCGCGTCAGGCCGCGGACATAGGCTTCATCGGCATAGTTCGACCAGAACAGGATGCGGGTGCGCGGCTGCTCGTCCCAGATCCGCCGGGCCGCGTCGACCCCGGACATCACCGGCATATGCAGGTCGAGCACGATTTGACCGGGACGGTGACGTCGTGCCAGGTCGAGCGCGGCGCCGCCGTCGGCCGCCTCGATCACCTCGACCGCTGCCAGCCCGCTGCGCTCGATCGCTGCGCGAATGAAGGCGCGGTGCACGGGATCGTTCTCGGCGATCAGCACCTTGCCCGGGGGCGTCGTGGCAGATTCTTCCCTCATTGCGGACGGCCGGGCCCGGCCAGCGGCATGCGGACACGAACGTTGGTTCCCCGTCCGGTCCTACCGGCCAAGAACTCCACCCGCGCTCCCGCCAGCGCAGCACGGGTTCGCATGTGGCTGATGCCTCCACAGGAGAGCAGGTCGACACCTCCGCGTCCATCGTCCTCGACGTCGACGAGGAGTGTGCCGTGCGCCACGCTCACCACGACCGCGAGCCTGCGTCCGCCGCTGTGGCGCGCGGCATTGTTGATGGCCTCCTGCGCGATCCGGTAGACCAGCGTCCGGTCTATGGCCGACAGCCGATCTGCCGCTCCGTCACTGCGGTCCGTGAACGACAGCCGCATCGGGTCGGGTGATCCCGCCTGCGAGCGCCGCATTACCTCCATCAGCGCCTCGGAGAAGCCGAAGAGGTCGAGGACGGCCGGCAGTGCATCTTCGACGATACGCCGAAGCTCCGACAAACAGTCCTGGATATCAGCCCGCAGTTCATCCAGTACCGGGCGCAGTCCGGTCGACTGGCTGTCGGCTGCCGCCAGCTTTCGGGCGATCAACGACAGGTCTGCGATCGTCTGGTCGTGCAGGTCCATTCCGAGACGACGCCGTTCCGACTCCAGATGGTCCGCGAGCCGCACAAGGCTTTCGCGCAGCGCCGAAAGTTCGCGGTCGCCGTCCTCGCGCCCCTGGATCCGGCCGGCCGACAGCGCGAACAGGTAGGGCGCGACCAGATCGGCGCAGCGCTGGCCCGTCAGCAGGTCGTCAGGACCGTAGGCGTTAACGCTCTGCCGGCTGATGCTGATCGAGCCGAAGATGCGGCCGCGCACCTGCAGCGGCACGATCACCCGGCTGCGCAGCATCGCCTCGAAGATCGGCTGGTCGATCGCGCCTTCGAAATGGAAGCGGGCGTCGCTGAAGGCGTCGTCCGTCAGGATATGGGTGGCTTTGCCATACAGCACCGAACGCACGGGGCTCAGTCCGGTCGGCTGCGGGGCGTCGGCGAGCGCGCTCCATACCGTGCGGATCGGCGTCTCGTAGCAGACGTGGTCGCGACCCTCCGAGAGGAGCATGACGATGTCGATATGGTCGAACGGCAGAATGCCGCTCAACTCGCCCGCCATCGCCCGCAGCACGCCGTCATAGGTGCGCTCGCCGGCGATGGCGTGCGGTATGCTCAGGATCGCTTCGAGGCCGTGATCGGCGTGCATTCGTTTCCGCTCGCAAACGCGAGAACCCTCCGATTGAGAATAGCACGGAAACCACTGCGGCTCATGTGCCCCACCGCCGTCGCGAGGCAAGCAGCACGCCTAGCCGTGGACTGGTGGCCAACTCCCGTGGTCGTTCCGGTCAGTCGAGGCGACCTGTCTCGCGGGCGGCTGCAGCAAAACGCGCCAATGCCAGTTCCAGTCTCGGCCGGCTGCCTTCATCCATCGCGTCGAGCAGATCCAGTTCGATGGCGAGCCATCGCGGCCGAAGCGACTCGCTCAATCCGATGATCTGCGCGGCATGGACCGCCGCTTCGGCGGAATTCACCGAATGAACGCTGTCGCCGATGCGGACGCGCAACGGCATCATGAGGCTCTCAACTCGGTTCATTCATAATTGTTAACGGGCAATGATGGCGGGGGAATGACCGCTGCTGCCTCCTGGCGACTGCGACCGTCGGTGCTGCAGCAGTTCACCAGAAGTCGGGCGGCCGCTGGATCATCAGCCAGACGATGGCGAGGATCGAGAGGAAGGCGGGCAAGCCGAAGGCGAACCAGATCCGGAACAGCCGGAAGTAGCGCCCCGGCAGGGCGCCGGCCGCCACGACCGCATGCCGGGCTTCGCGCCGCATCTGGTCCTGGATCCAGACGACCGGCAGCCAGAAGGCGCCCGTCACCAGGTAGAGCAGGATGGATAGAACGATCCAGTGCTCGCGCAGGTCGTAGCCGAGGTGCCAGACGAGCGCCAGCCCGGTGATCGGCTGCAGTACGACCGCTGTCGCCGTGAAGACGAAATCGGCGATCACCACGATGCGTGCGACACCCGCCACGACACCTGGATCGCCGGTACGATGAGCAAGCAGCATGAAGAATGCAATTCCGGCTCCGGTGCCGAGCAGCACCGAGGCTCCGATCACGTGCAGGTATTTCAGCAGCAGGTAGAGCATCAGCGCGTCTCGGAGTCCCCCAGTGCCACTGCGCGGGCGGCGAGAATGGAACCGAACGCGATCAAGGGTCCAGGGGGAATTCCTCAACTGGCGGACCATCACCACGTCCACGGAACATGCGGGGGGCTTCCTCGGGTTGGGCTGGCGTTAGACCCGGAGGGCCCGCAACGGGCTGCGGCGCGGCGTTGCTCGCGCCCTGTTCACTGT
>JAEYRQ010000183.1 GCA_023435545.1 Pseudomonadota bacterium
GGTGTACTCGCTTGCAGATGATCGAGGGTCTGCGGGCGGTCGGGGCCGCGTGCGGGGCATCAGGCGAGCGCGAGCTGCGCGGGGTGCACGCACGTGTCCAACTGACCCATTGCCAGCGACTCGCGCGCAGCGTGTCGCGCTGCAATGATCAGCCCTGCATTTCGTTGACAAGCCTTCAAGTCACGTTGCACTATTTCAAATAAAAAGAAAACGCCGAAGACGGGCTTTCCCGAAGTGCGAAGCGTCGTCGTAAAGACGGCGTAGCTTCCGGCCGACCGATAGAGGGGGCCCCCGACCATGTACTCGAACAGCCAGACCTCCGAACCGTGGCGCGTCGGCGTACTGTTCTCGCGGACCGGCTATATGGCGGTCATCGAGGAGACCCAACTGCGTGGCACGCTGATCGCCATCGAGGAGATCAACGCCGCCGGCGGCGTGAACGGCCGCGAGATCCTTCCGGTCATCTACGATCCGGCCTCCGAAAACGCGCTGTTCCGCAGCTTCGCGCGAAGGATGCTGGTGTCTGACGGCGTCAGCATGATCTTTGGCTGCTATACGTCGAGTAGCCGCAAGGCGGTGCTGCCGATCGTCGAGCGGCTGAACGGCCTCTTGTGGTACCCGACGCTTTACGAGGGCTTCGAGTATTCCCCCAACATCATCTACACGGGGGCGGCGCCGAACCAGAACAGCTTCGGCCTGTGCGATTTTCTGACCGAGCGCTACGGCACGCGCTTCTTCTTCGTGGGATCGGACTACGTCTATCCGCGCGAGTCGAACCGGATCATGCGCGAGTTGTTGGCGCGGCGCGGCGGCGAGGTGGTCGGCGAGCGCTATGTCAGCCTGCGCGCCGATCGGGCCGACTTCCTGCCGATCATGCAGGAGATCAAGCGCGCCCAGCCCGACGTGATCTTCTCAACCGTGGTCGGCGACTCCACCGTCGCGCTGTACCAGACCTATGCGGATTTCGGCTCCGATCCCCGCACCATGCCGATCGCCAGCCTCACCACCACCGAGGCCGAGATCAAGGCAATGGGCTTCGACGTCGGGCTCGGCCACATCACTGCCGCGCCATATTTTCAGGGACTTCCAGGCGCCCGCAATGACAGCTTCGTGTCGCGCTGCAAGCAGCGGTTCGGTGATGACGAGCCAACCAACATGTGCGTAGAGGCAGCCTATTTCCAGGTCCACATGTTCGCGCGCGCACTGGAACTGACCGACACACTCGACACCGACGTACTGCGCTCGACTGTGCTCGGTACCACATTCGATGCGCCGCAGGGGCCGATCGCAATCGATCCGGGATGCAGCCACGCCAATGTCTGGGCCCGAATCGGCCGCGCCAACGACCGTGGGCAGTTCGACCTACTCTGGGAATCCAACTCCTCGGTGGATGCCGACCCATTCCTGAAGTGCCTCGTCCGCTCGCCGGGCGCGGAGACCTGAAGGAGCGGTCACCGGACATGCGGCACGATCCCTCACTGCAGCCACGCGTGTCGGCCTTCGTCGCCTGCGAGCGCGATGCGACCGGCGAGGCGCTGGTGCGGGAACTCCAGTCGCGACGCGGCGTCGTCACGCATGCGTGGCCGCCACCCGACCGCTTCCCCTACGATATCGATGTCGTGGTCACCGACATGATCGACGGGCTCGGCGAACGACTGCCCTGGATGCCCGGCGAGGCGACCGCGACGCTGATGGTGCTGCTGCCGGAGCGCGGCGGGTTCGACCGCAAGCAACTGCTCGACTGCTCGCCCGACGCGGTGCTGTTCCGGCCGTTCGGTGCGGCGGAGTTCGCCACCACGCTGGCGGTTGCCCGCAGCCAGCACGGATACATCCGCCGGTTGCGCACCCGGATCGCGCGGCTGGACGAAAACATCAAGGGGATCAGGGACATAGAGCGCGCCAAGATCATCCTGATGACGCAGCGCGGGATGGATGAGGACGGCGCCTACTCCTTCATCCGCAACCAGGCGATGGAGCGCCGCGTGACAATCGTCACGCTGGCGCGCGCAATTGTTGACAGCCACGAACTGCTGAAATAACGTTTCCTCCGCTTGGGCTCCAAGCAAGCGGCAACAGGGCCGCCAAAATCAGATACGGGCGACATTGCCCCGCAACAGACATTCCGGTCTGTCGCGGGGTTTTTTGCGTTCACCACAGGGGTTCGGACATGGCCATCAAACGACGCGACTTCCTGAAGGCTACTGCAGCGACCGGCGCGGTCGCCGCCGCGGCAGGGTTCCCGCACATCTGGATCAAGGATTACGGGCTGGCGCGGGCCTCGAATGGCGAGATCAAGGTCGGCGTGCTGTTCTCGCTGACCGGCACGACAGCGATCATCGAGGAGTCGCTGAACAAGGCGACGATCCTCGCCATCGAGGAGATCAACGACGCGGGCGGCGTCAACGGCATGAAGATCGTGCCGATCGTCGAGGATCCGGCGTCCGATCCTGCCACCTTCGCCGACAAGGCGCGCAAGCTCGTGGTGAGCGACCAGTGCGTCAGCGTGTTCGGCTCCTACACCTCGGCGAGCCGCAAGGCGGTGCTGCCGGTCTTCGAACGTCGCAACAATCTCTACTGGTATCCGACGCTCTACGAGGGCCGGGAGTGCTCGAAGAACGTGATCTACACCGGCGCGGTGCCGAATCAGCAGCAGGACGAGTTCATCCCGTGGCTGTTCGAGAAATTCGGGCCGAAGTTCTACCTGATCGGTTCTAACTACATCTATCCGCGCGAGGAGAACAACTACTGCAAGAAGCTGCTGGCAGAACTTGGCGGCGAGGTGGTCGAGGAAGAGTACGTGCCGCTCGGTCACTCCGAATTCAGCTCAGTGATCAACAAGATCCGCTCGACCGAGCCGAACGTCATCTTTTCGACCGTCGTCGGCGACTCCGTGGTGGCGCTGCACCGGCAGTATCGCTCCGCCGGCCTCGACCCCGACAAGATGCCGATGGCGAGCCTCACCACGTCGGAGAACGAGGTGGCGGCGATGGGCGGCGACGCGGCCGCGGGCCACTTCACCTCGGCGCCGTACTTCATGGTCCACCAGTCGCCGGAGAACGAGAAGTTCGTGGAGGCCTACCTCAAGCGCTGGGGCTCCGACAAGGTAACCCACTTCGTCTCCGAGCCGTCCTACTTCCAGGTCTACCTGTTCAAGCAGGCGGTGGAGAAGCTCGCGCCGAGCGACATCACCCCCGAGACGATCCGCGAGGCGGTGAAGGGCGAGGAGATGACGGCGCCGCAGGGCCGGGTGCGCATCGAGCCGGAGAACCTGCACACCTATCTCTGGCCGAAGATCGCGGTCTGCAAGTCGGACGGTCAGTTCGAGGTGCTGGTGGATTCGGCCGAGTGGCTCGCCCCGGACCCGTATGCCGCCTATCCCAATCAGGAGTGCACGGCATCCGGACTCGTCGAGAGCTGAGCCACGGCTCGGTTCGCCGCGGCAGCCACAGGGGTTGCCGCGGCCCCTTCGGCGACATCGGGGACGAGGCGCAATGGACATCGTACTGCAGCAATTCATAACCGGGCTCGGCATCGCCTCGGTGCTGCTGCTGGTCGCGCTGGGGCTCGCGATCATCTACGGCTCGATGGGCGTCATCAACCTGGCTCACGGCGAGTTCGTAATGCTCGGCGCCTACTGCGCGTGGGCGTTGAACGCCTATTTCGGCATGGGTTTGCTGGCCAGTCTGCCGCTGGTCTTTCTCGGCGTGGCTGTTCTCGGCTGGCTCGTTGAGAAGGGCGTCATCCGACATCTCTACCAGCGACCGCTCGACACGATCCTGGCGACCTGGGGGAGCGGGGTGATGCTCCAGCAGATTGTCCGCCTCACGGCCGGCGGCGAACTGCGCTACGTGCAGATGCCCGACGCGCTCGCCCATTCGACCACGATCCTCGGCGTCCACGTCTCCGCCTACCGCGTCTTCATCTTCGTTACCGTGGTCGTTCTGTTCGCGATCACCTGGTTCCTGATGTTCCGCACCACGCTTGGCATGAAGCTCAGGGCGATCGTGCAGGAC
>JAEYRQ010000211.1 GCA_023435545.1 Pseudomonadota bacterium
GGCCCGTGTCGATCCTCGTCGCCAATGCGGGGGCGGCGGAATCCGCTCCGTTCCAGAGGCGCGGCGCCGATATGTTCCGGCGCATGATCGACCTCAACCTGATGGGCGTCGTGCATGCGGCAGGCGCGGTGCTGAAGCCGATGACCGAGGCGGGTTTCGGGCGTATCGTCGTCGTCGCCTCGACCGCGGGCCTCAGGGGCTACGCCTATACGACGGCCTACTGCGCCGCCAAGCACGCGGTGATCGGGCTGGTCAGGTCGCTGGCACTGGAGACGGCGCGCACTGGCGTTACCGTCAATGCGGTGTGCCCGGGCTTCACCGAGACCGATCTGGTCGAGGAAAGCATCGAGCGGATCATGGCAAAAACCGGCCGCAGCCGCGAGGAGGCGCGCGCCGAACTGACCCGCGGCAATCCGCAGGGGCGCCTGGTCGCGCCGGCGGAAGTGGGCGACGCGGTGCTTTGGCTGTGCGGCGAGGATGCCTCGGCAATCACCGGCCAGTCGATCGCGGTCGCAGGCGGCGAGGTGATGGTCGGCTGAGCCGACCCACGCAACCAAGGGAGGATCGAATGACGGGCGAAAATGCGGTTCTGGAAAAGGGCATCACCAACAGCGGGACCGGCTATCACGGCACGCAGTGGAACATCCTCGGGCAGGTCTACTTTCCCAAGGCGGTCTGCGAGTCGACCTTCGCCTTCGAGACCAACAGCGATCCGGGCCAGTTCGTGCCGGTGCACATCCACCCCACCCAGGACGAGTTCATCCTGGTGCAGGAGGGTGAACTTCAGCTCAAGTTGGACGGGGAATGGTTCACCGCCAAAGCCGGGGACCTGGTCCGGATGCCGCGAGGCATCCCGCACGGATACTTCAACAAGTCCGACAAGCAGGCGCGCGCGCTGTTCTGGGTCTCCCCGGCCGGCAGGCTGAAGGACCTGTTCGAGGCACTGCACGGCCTCACCGACACGGACGAGGTGGTGAGGCTCTCCGCTGAGCATGACGTCGACTTCCTCCCGCCATCGGCCAACGACTGACCGGTGCGAGGGGACTGGATGCCCGGCCGATCGACCGCGGTCGTCGGCAGAGGGGTGATGAGATGAACGATCTGCCGCTCGATGCCGAGACCAAGGTGCTGGAGGCGCCCGGAGACCACAAGGCGGAACTCCGCCTGTGGCTGAGGCTGCTAACCTGCACGACCATGGTCGAGGCGGAGATCCGCCGCCGGCTGCGGGAAGGCTTCGACTTCACCCTGCCGCGTTTCGACCTGCTCGCCCAGCTCGACAAGGCGCCGGACGGCATGACGCTCGGCGAGGTGTCGAAGCGGATGATGGTCTCCAACGGCAACGTCACCCATGTCGTGGAGAAGCTGGTCGCCTCCGGCCATCTCGACCGCCGCCCCGCCCCGCACGACCGCCGGGTGCAGATCATCTCGCTGACCGAGACCGGTCGCGCCGAGTTCCGGGCGATGGCCAAGGTCCACGAGGCCTGGATCGCCGACATGTTCGAGGGCCTCGACCAGGCCGATATCGCGACGCTGATGGATCTCCTCGGCAAGGCCAAGGCCTCCGTACAGCGCGCCAAGGACAACAACGGAGGAAACTGAGCCGTGCCCGACACCACCTTCCTCGACTGGCCGTTCTTCGAGGCCGCCCACCGCGAGCGCGCGGCGGCGCTGTCGGCCTGGGCGGACACGGCGTTGCCGGACCTGATCGACCACCATGACGTCGACGGCTCCTGCCGCGCCCTCGTCGCGGCGCTGGGCGAGTCGGGATGGCTGAAGGCCGTGGCGCCGGCGGCCTATGGCGGCAGCGGGGAACGCCACGACGTGCGTACGCTCTGCCTGTCGCGCGAGATCCTCGCCTACCGCTCGGGCCTCGCCGACTTCGCCTTCGCCATGCAGGGGCTCGGCTCTGGCCCTGTGGCGATCGCCGGCAGCCACGAGCAGAAGCAGCGCCTGCTTCCCGGCGTCGCCGCCGGCACCGCGATTCCCGCCTTTGCGCTTTCGGAACTGGAGGCGGGCTCCGACGTCGCCGCGCTCGCCTGCACCGCGACGCCCGACGGCAACGAGCATGTGCGCCTCGACGGCGACAAGACCTGGATTTCCAACGGTGGCATCGCCGACTGGTATGTGGTCTTCGCCCGCACCGGCGAGGCGCCTGGCGCACGCGGCCTGTCGGCCTTCGTCGTGGAGGCGCGAACGCCCGGTTTCGAGATCGCCGAGCGCATCGACGTCATCGCCCCGCATCCGCTGGCGACACTGAAATTCGACAGCTGCCGCGTGCCCGTCGCAAACCGCATCGGCGGTGGCGGGGAGGGGTTCAAGATCGCCATGGCGACGTTGGACATCTTCCGCTCGACGGTCGGCGCCGCCGCGCTCGGCTTCGCCCGCCGGGCGACCGACGAGGCGCTCGGCCGGGCCATGAACCGCCGGCTGTTCGGCGCCCCGCTCGCCGACCTGCAGCTCACCCAGGCGAGCCTCGCCGACATGGCAACGGGCGTCGATTCGGCCGCCCTGCTGATCTACCGCGCGGCCTGGACCAAGGACCAGGGCGCCCCGCGCGTCACCCGCGAGGCGGCGATGGCGAAGATGTTCGCCACCGAGGCCGCGCAATCCGTGATCGATGCCGCCGTCCAGCTGTTCGGCGGGCTCGGTGTGAAGAGCGGCACCAAGGTTGAAGAGCTCTATCGCGAGATCAGGGCTCTCAGGATC
>JAEYRQ010000391.1 GCA_023435545.1 Pseudomonadota bacterium
CCGGCGAGCACGGCTACCGCGACGACCAGCGAACTCTGCCGGATCACCTCAATTTCAGCTACGAACCCGACTCCGGCCGGGATGAAGAAGAGCGGCAGGTGGGGAATGACACGATCAAAGAGCTTCCCCAACTCCGCTTGAATGCCGCGCCAGGAGAGATAGCCGAACAGGATCGCCATTCCGACGATGGCACCAGGTATCGGCAGATCGAGGCCGGCAACGATGACTTCTCCCGCCGCCTGACATCCCAGGACCTTCAATATGGCGGTGATCATGCTCATCGCTTCAACGACTCCTGCAGTGGCGGGGGTCTCCAGCGCGGGCTGCACTATTCCCCGTCCGGAACGATGCGGTGACGAGAGGTAACAATCGCGAAGGCGCGGCCTGCTCTCCAAACAGAGGTAATTCGGCCATCGTGCGGGGCACCGGGGATACCACCGGCCCCTGCCGCCTCGGGAATGCGATCACTGTGTCTCCCGGTCCGCCAATAAGCATGCAGGGAGGGCGGCTCAGGAGGAACTACCGTTTTTCTATCGATCGATAGCCGCCGCTTATGGATGGGTAGGAAAAATCTGATTCAGCATGGCTGATCCAGCTCGGCTAGCCGGGCCAGTTGAATGCTCGCACAGCCCTGACGAAGGTTCCGACGGCGGGTGAGAACGGTCGGCCCGGAACAGTCGCCAGGCAAATGCTTCGGGAAACTTCCGGCTCTACAAGAGGCCGCTGCAACAGTCCCGGCATTGTAACGGCGTACTCGGGCATAAAGGCAACGCCGATACCCGCGAGTACCATCGCCTGAACCCAGTCTTCCCGATCCGACCGGAAGCGGGCGTAGAGGCTAACGCCGCGCTCCGTGCAGATTCCCATGACCATCTCGCGGAGTTCGCAGGCCAGCCGATCGACGTACGGCTCACCTGCCAGGTCCCGCAGTTTCACCGCATTGAAGCTGGCAAGCCGGTGCTGGGGTGGAAAAATGACGACATAGCGTTCGATGAACATCTGGTGCGCGTGGAAAAGATCCGAGACCGGCTTCACCGGATTCAGAACAGCCGCATCAAGCTCTCCAGAATCGAGGTTTTGCGTCAAAGATTCCAACGATTGTTCGGAGATCGCCAGCTCTACTCCGGGATGCTGCTTCTCGAAATGAGCAATGAACCGTGACAGTCGCAAATGTCCGACCGTCGACATCACGCCAAGTCGGATAGGCACTTGATTGAGAAGCCTGTAGCTGTCTGCAAGCGATTGTGCTGCTTCAGCCCCGTCGATGATACGTTGGAACTGCATCAACAGGGAACGGCCAAGCTCGCTGAGCCGGATCTGCTTGCCTTCGCGATGGAACAACGGGCCACCCAGCTCGGCCTCCAGCGACTTGATCGCTTTGGTCAGCGCTGGCTGCGAGACGTTGCATTCGCGAGCGGCCTTGGTGAAATTCAGGGTTCGCGCGGCGGCCAATGCATAGCGAACCTTGGTGATCTCCATGCGACGCTCCGCTTCTGAAGGCCTCCAAAGTCAATCTAGCGGGTGTCAGGATAACTTGTTGTTATCGCTTAGTGCAAAGCAGTAGGGATTCGGCAAGCTTCCGATTCAGTGGCGCCGTCGCAGGCCCCCCTGCCCTCACCTCCCGTTGATAGGCGACCGCGGAGCGGACGGCGCCCCAGCCAGTCCCGGCTCGCCCTCGGCCTCTGTACCCGCGAGGTGGCCCAGGAGTTGGAACCCGGCATCGTCGATCATCGCCGCGTAGAAGCGCATATTCATGTGGCCCATCGCATCGCACATCCAGGGATGGGTGACGCCGACGAATGTGACGAGGCCGCCGTCCATCAGAACGCCACCTGATCGCCGCCCTTCAGCTTCAGGAGCTGCCTGGCCTCATCCGGCGTTGCAACATCCAGCGACAACTCCTTCAGGATCCTGCGGATCTTGGCGACCTGCTCGGCGTTGGAGGTGGCGAGTTCTCCCTTCCCTATATAGAGGCTGTCCTCCAGTCCGACCCGCACATTGCCTCCCATGATCGCGCCCATGGTGCACAGCGACATCTGGTGCTTGCCGGCGGCGAGTATGGACCAGAGGTAGTCCCCGCCGAAGAGGCGGTCCGCGGTGCGGCGCATGTGCATCAGGTCCTCGGGATCCGGGCCGATGCCGCCGAGCAGCCCGAAGATCGTCTGCACGAACAGCGGCGGCTCGAGCAGCTTGCGGTCGAGGAAATGAGCGAGCGCGTAGAGGTGGCTGACGTCGTAGCACTCGAACTCGAAGCGCGTGCCATAGGCGCCGCCGACCTCCTCGATGATGCGTTCGATCTGCCGGAATGTGTTGGAGACGATGCCGTTGCGCGTCTCCTCGAGATAGCGCTGCTCCCAGTCGTGCTTCCACTCCCGATACTTCCCGGTGATGTGGAACAGCGCGAAGTTCATCGACCCCATGTTGAGGGAACATAATTCCGGCTTCGCCGCATGGGCTGCCGCCAGCCGTTCCTCCAGCGTCATGGTCAGGCCGCCGCCGGTCGAGATGTTCATGACGGCATCGGTCTGCTGCTTGATGCGCGGCAGGAAGTCCATGAACAGGCGCGGGTCGGGCGAAGGCTTGCCGGTTTCGGGATCGCGGGCATGCAGGTGAATGATGGAGGCCCCAGCCTCGGCGGCGCCGACGGCGGCTTCGGCGATCTCGCTCGGCGTGACCGGCAGGTAGGGGCTCATCGTCGGCGTGTGGATCGATCCGGTAACGGCGCAGGTTACGATGACCTTTGAAGTCGCCTTCATGCGTTTCCTCATTGTTTGACCCGGCGCCGCGGCCGGGAAGATTCTTGTGCAAGGGGCGGCGCTACGGCTCCAGCGCCAGGCAGTCCTCCAGGCGCCAGCCGACACGTACCTGCGCGCCGCCTGACAGTTCCACCGGTGCGCCGCTGTTCGGCATCTTGACGACGAAGCCGTCGAGGGCCGGCGCATCGACCGCCAGACGCAAATGGTCGCCCACATAGGTCAGCGATCCGACGGTTGCCTCGATCTCGTTGTCGCGGTGCTCGACGTCGTCGAGGACAGCGACGCGCTCCGGGCGCACCGACAGCATCACTTGCTGGCCCGGCGAGACGGCCATGCTTCCGGCCAGGGCCCGTACCATGCCGCCGCCCACGAGCGCGACCTCGACCCGGTCTCCCTCGGCGCGTTTGATCGTCCCGAACAGCCGGTTGTTCTCGCCGATGAAGCCCGCCACGAAGCTCGTCTGCGGCCGTTCGTAGAGCTGCGCCGGTGTCGAGATCTGCTGGACCGCGCCGGCATTGAACACGGCGATCCTGTCCGACATCGTCAGCGCCTCGGTCTGATCGTGGGTGACGTAGACGAAGGTCACGCCGAGGCGGGCGTGAATGTCCTTGATCTCGAACTGCATCTGCTCGCGAAGCTGCTTGTCGAGCGCACCCAGCGGCTCGTCCATGAGGACGAGACCGGGCTCGAAGATCAGTGCGCGCGCGACGGCGACCCGCTGCTGCTGGCCCCCGGAGAGCTGGTCCGGCCGCCGCCCCTCGAGGCCCGGCAAGCGCACCATGTCGAGCACCCGCCGCACCCGCTCGGCCGTCTCGGCCCGGGAGAGCCGCCGCACTTCCAGCGGGAACGCCAGATTTTCGCCCACGGTCATATGCGGAAACAGCGCGTAGTTCTGGAACACCATGCCGATGCCCCGGCGGTTGGCCGGCACGGTGTCGATCCGCCGCCCGTCGATCGAGATGGATCCCTTCGTCGGTTTCTCGAAACCGGCAAGCATCATCAGCGCCGTGGTCTTTCCGGAGCCGGACGGCCCGAGCAGCGTCAGGAACTCGCCGCGGGCGATGTCGAGATCGAGATCGCGCACCGCCCACAGCGACCCGTATGCCTTGCCCACGCCCTCGAAGCGCACATGCGTCGCCTCGCCGGCGCCGGCTGGAGCAGGAGCTGCGCTCATGAGTCCTGTCCGATCGCCGCGACGGTTTCCTTGCGTCGCGCGGTACGTGGGCTCGCCTCGCCGATGCCGGCGCTGCTGGCTGCACGGAGCATGATGTCGCCGGCGCTGGCGATGTCGGCGACGATGGCGCGCCGGGCGGCCGCGCCATTGCCCGACCTGAGCGCCGTGAGCGCGTCGGCATGGTGGTCGAGGCCGAGGCCCAATGTCGCCTCGCCGCGCATGATGTTGAGCCAGGGGCCCACCCGAAGCCACAGCCGCTCGATGATTGGCACGAGCATTGCGGAGCGGGCCGCCCGGTAGATGGCGAAATGAAAGGCGCGATTCAGGGCAAGGTAGTCCGCCGCCTCCCCGCCGGCCGAACAGGCGACCATCTCCTCATTCAGACGTTCGATGGTGCGGAGTTCCTCGGGGCTGATCGTGGAGGCCGCCCACTCGGCGGCCGCACCCTCGATCGTGCAGCGCACGCGAACCGCGTCGGAGATCACCTCCAGCGTCGCCTCCGGCACGATGACGCCGCGATTGGGGTGATCGAACAGAGCGCCGTCGCTGACGAGCTGACGCAGTGCCTCGCGCACCGGCATCGGGCTGGTCTGGAAGCGCTCGGCGATCGCCCGAACGATCAGCCGCTGGCCGGGCTGCAGATCGCCGTTCATCAGGGCGTCGCGCAGCGCGGCCGAGACCCGCGAATGCGCCGTTCCCGTAGTCGAACTCTTGGCCATAGCCTGATCGCTGCCTCTGCCTTCAGGTCCGCGGCAGGATCTGCCGATGGGTCGCCAGGAAATCGTCGAAGGCGGCGATGAAGCCTTCCGCCTCGGCCTCACCGAATGGCAGGGAGAGCGCCAGCATGCCTCGCGGCGTGACATGCTGGCCCCGCAGCAGCATCTCGACATGCCACAGATCGAGCACTGCCGGATCGGCTGCCTCCAGTTGCGCGGGTGTGTGGACCGGACCGGGGACGAAATGGATGTTCATCAGCGAGCCCCTGCCGATGACGATACCCTGCACTTCGTGCCGGGCCAGACAGTCGTTCAACCGTTCCCGCAGCCGATCGCCGATGTCGTTCATCCTTCGGCTCGCCGCCTCGGTCAGCACGCGGGTGAAGCCGGCATAACCGGCCGTCATGCTGAGGATGTTGTTGTTGAAGGTGCCGCCGTGGGAGAAGGCGTTCGGCGACTGCGGGTCGAAGCGGTCCATCAGGTCCGCCCTGCCCCCGAACGCCCCGAAGCTCGCTCCGCCGCCCAGATACTTGCCGAGGCTGACGAGATCGGGGTTGATGCCGTGCTCGCCATGCAGGCCCCGGTAGCCCAGCCGCGACGTCATGACCTCATCGAAGATGAGCAAGGCGCCTGTCTCGCGTGTCGCCTCGCGCAACATCTCGAGGAACGCGCGCGTCGCCGGGATGCAGCCGCCGCCTCCCATCATAGGCTCGACGATCACTGCAGCGAGATTCTGCCCGTGGTGCGTAATGGCCTCGCGGGTGCCCTCGACGTCGTTGTAGTCGGCGAAGACGAACGGGAACGGCAGGTTGAGCGGCGATCCACCGTGGGCGAAGGTGAGCACGCCGCCATGATAGCCCTCGCGGAAGGCCAGGATCTTGTCCCTGCCCGTCGCAGCGCGGGCGAGCGATATGGCCATGATATTGGCTTCTGTGCCCGAGTTGCAGAACCGCACCCGCTCGATCGCCGGGAAGCGCTCGACGATCGCCGCGGCGTAGCGGGCCTCCCAGGCGTTCGGCGCCCCGAGCGCGACGCCGCCGCGGATGGCGTCGATCAAGGCGTCCGCGATGACCGGCTCTGAATGCCCGTACAGCCCGGCGCTGTATTCGGAGACGAGGTCGACATAGCGATGGCCGTCGAGGTCCTGCAGGTAGCAGCCCTCGCCGCCGGCCATTGCGAGCGGGAACGGCGGGTACCACAGAACTGCCCGGGTGTTGCCGCCGGGCAGCGAAGCCGCAGCCTGCACATGGCGCTCCAGGCTCCGTGGATTGGCCTTGGTGTAGCGCTCGCGGGCGTCGGCGAGGACCGCTGCAAGGCTGGCATTGCGCGGAAAATCGCGCACTTCGCTGTTCATATGATCAAAACTCCCGACGGGCCGTTCGCTCCGGAAGACCTCTTTTACGCACAATCGCTGTTGCCATTCAATCGGGATGTGATAGTTATTTGATCAAATTTCGCCTTCAGAGCATGAAACAGGGGAGCCTTCGATGCGACAGGGACGACTTCTGGCAAGCGCGGCGGTCGCCGCGATGCTGCTGGGCCTCGGTCCGGCGAACGCCGCCGATCCGATCACCGTGGTCGGATGGGGCGGCAACTGGGACAAGGCGTACAAGGAGGGCGTCTGGGACGTGTATACGGCCGAGACGGGCGTGCCGATCGTCATCGAGGAATGGGCGGGGGAGCTCGCCAAGGTGCGTGCGCAGGTGCAGAGCGGCAACATCACCTACGACATGGTGGCCGCCGAGGCGCCGAGCGTCGAGATCGGCTGCGCCGAGGGCCTGTTCGTCAAACTGAGCCCGGAGATCACCGGCGATCCCTCGAAGTACCACCCCGGCACGATCCATGACTGCGGGGTGGCCTCCGACACCTGGGCGACGATCCTCGCCTACAACGCCGACGCGATCGACGGCGAAGGCCCGAAGAGCTGGGCCGACTTCTGGGACGTCGAGAAATTCCCCGGCAAGCGGGGCATGCTGGCGCAGGCGCAGTACACGCTCGAGAACGCGATGATGGCCGACGGCGTGGCGCCGCAGCACGTTTACACCGAGTTGCGTAAGCCCGGCGGCATCGACCGCGCCTTCGCCATGCTCGACAAGATCAAGCCGCATGTCGTCTGGTGGTCGACCTCGACGCAGGCGATCCAGAACCTCGACAGCGGCGAGGTGGTGATGACCGACCAGTACAACGCGCGCATCACCAACGACGTCATCAACGAGGGCAAGAACTACAAGATCGCCTGGGAGGCCGGCTTCTTCTACGGCACGGACATGTGGGCCGTTGTGAAAGGCGCCCCCAACGAGGCGGAAGCGCTCGAACTGCTCAAGTGGTTCTCGGTCCCCGAGCACCAGGCGGGCTTCTCGAAGCTCTATGCCTACGGCACCGGCCGGGTGGAAGCCGCCGACTTCGTTCCCGACGACTGGAAGGTCCACCTGCCGACCGCGCCGCACCACGTCCAGTACGGCGCAAGCTACGACACCGACTTCTGGGTGGAGAACAAGGAATCCCTGGAAGAGCGGTTCAAGGCCTGGCTGGCGCGATGAGGCCAGCCGCGGACGGCGATTCCGCCACGTATCACAGGATGGGCGGGAGAGGCTTCGGCCTCTCCCGCCGGGACGTGTCGATGGCGCTGCTCGCGCTGCCGCTGGTGGTGTTCATCGCCGTCATCTTCATCTGGCCTGTCGGCCGGTTCCTGGCGCTGTCGATCGACAACTCCGACATATCCGATAACCTTCCCCGCACCATCTCGGCATTGGAGGGGTGGGACGCGGCCGGAGGAACGCCTGGCGAGGCGGCATTCGCTGCGCTCGTCGAGGACCTGGCACAGGCCCGGAATGCCGGACGCGACGGCGTCCTGGCGCAGCTGATCAATCAGCGGCTCGTCGGGACCCGTTTCCTGGTCATCAAGACCGCGGGTGACGCAGCGGACGGCAAGTTCGCCGGGGCGGACATCAGGACCACCGTGCTGGAGGCTCACCCCGGCTGGGCCGACCCTGCTCTCTGGTCGGTGATCGCCCGGAATGCCTGGCGCCTCACCGACTACTACCTGCTCGGAAGCCTCGATCTCGAGCGCACCCCGGACGGCGGGGTCGCCCGCGTCTCACCCGACCGGGCGCAGTTCCTCGACGTGCTGCTGCGGACGATCTGGATCAGCATCGTCGTCACGGCGATCTGCGCGGTGCTGGCGATCCCGCTGGCGCAGGCGATGGTGAGCGCGCCGCCAATGGTCTCCCGCATCCTGTTCGCGCTGGTGCTGTTCCCGCTGTGGACCTCGCTGCTGGTGCGCACCGTCATCTGGATCATCGTGCTGCAGCGGAACGGACCGGTGAACGCCACTCTCGTCTGGACGGGTATCGTCGACGAACCGCTCAGCCTCATCTACACCCGCTTCTCGCTCTATGTGGCGATGGTGCAGGTGCTGCTGCCGATCATGGTGCTTTCGGTCGCCTCGGTCATGCGCCGGGTTCCGCCGACCTATATGAAGGCCGCCCTGTCGCTCGGCGCGCCGTGGTTCGTCGCCTGGCGCCGGGTCTACCTGCCGATGATCATGCCCGGCATCCTGGCGGGATCGGCGATCGTCTTCGTCTTCGCGCTCGGCTACTACATCACCCCGGCGCGGGTCGGAGGGCCGACGGACCAGATGGTCTCCTCCTACATCGCCTTCTACACCAACACGACGCTGAACTGGGGGCTGGCGGCCGCGTTGTCGGTGCAGCTTCTCCTGATCCTTTGCCTGTGCGGCCTTCTGCTGTGGACGGCGAGAGCGCTCGTCGGGTCGAGGCGGCCAGCATGAACGAGCGCGGCCGCACCATCGCGATGTACGGCGTCTCGGCGCTGCTGCTCGCCTACATCCTTCTGCCACTGGTCTTCATCGTGCCGATGTCGCTGACCAGCGGCAACACGCTGACCTTCCCGACGCCCGGCTGGTCGCTGCGCTGGTACGAGGAACTCGCCACCGATCCGCGCTGGGTCAACTCGCTGTGGACGTCGCTGGTCATCGCTGTCTCGACCACGCTGTTGTCCTGCCTGCTCGGCATACCGGCGGCGATCGGGCTGGCGTGGGGCAACTATCCGGGCAAGCCACTGATCTACGCGATCGTGGCCGCCCCGCTCGTCGTGCCGGTGGTGATCGTCGGCGTGGCCGCCTTCTCGTTCTTCGCCACGCTCGGCCTTGTCGGCAACCGGCTATCGATCATCCTCACCCACACGGCGATGGCGGTGCCGGTCATGCTGACCGCCGTCGCCGCCAGCCTGCGCGGGTTCGACCGCAATCTGGTCCGGGCCGCCCAGTCGCTGGGAGCCGGTGTCTGGCGCATCTTTTTCAAGGTGCTGCTGCCGCTGATCGCGCCGGGTGTGCTGACCGGGGCGATCATCGCCTTCATCATCTCCTTCGACGAGGTGGTGGTGGCGAGCTTCCTGTCGGTGGGGGCAGACCGCACCCTGCCCCGCATGATCTTCTCCGGCGTCCGCGAGTCGATCAGTCCGGCGATCGCGGCGGTGGCGGTGCTGCTGATCGTCTTCTCGGCACTGCTGCTGGCGGTCATCGGCTGGCTGCAGGCGCGCACCCAGCGGCTGCGGCGCGCCGCCCAATGACAGCCATCGATCCCCGCGTTGCCGCGATCGCGGACGAGATGACGTCCTGGCGGCGGCATCTCCATCAACATCCCGACCTCGGCTTCGAGGAGCACGCGACCGCCCGCTTCGTCGCCGACAGGCTTCGGACCTGGGGCCTGGTGGTGGTCGAGGCCGTCGGCGGCACCGGGGTCGTGGCGACGCTTCACGGCCGGCACGGCTCGGGCGACACCATCGGCATCCGCGCCGCACTCGACGCGCTGCCGATCGAGGAGACGACCGGCCTGCCGCATGCCTCGCGCAAGCCCGGCGTGATGCATGCCTGCGGCCATGACGGCCACATGGCGATGCTGCTCGGCGCAGCGCAGGTGCTGGCTGGCTCCCGGGATTTCGCTGGTACGGTGCGGTTCATCTTCCAGCCTGCGGAGGAAGGGCTCGGCGGCGCGCTGGCCATGCTGGAGGACGGGCTGTTCGAGCGCTTTCCCTGCGACGAGATCTTCGCCCTGCACAACAGCGAGCGTCCGCTCGGCCAGGTCGTCGTTCACGATCGCGCCGTCGCGGCTGCGGCCGATCGCTTCGAGATCACCATCCTCGGCAGCGGCGGCCACGCGGCGACGCCGCATCTGGCCGTCAATCCGCTGCCCGTCGCCGCGCGACTGCTGCTCGACATCGAGGCCCTGCCCGGCCGGCTGACGGATGCCGCTCACCCGGCCGTGGTCACGGTCGGAGCGCTCAGCGGCGGCAAGGGATTCAACACGATCCCCGCGACAGCCACGCTGACCGGAACGGTGCGCTGCTTCGATCCGGAGGTTCGGCAGACGCTGGAGGACGCCATCCGCCGCCTCTCCCGATCGCATGCCGCCATGCATGGTGCGGGTGTCGAGATCGACTATCGGACGATCTTCGCGCCGACGATCAATGCCCCGGCCTCCGCGGAACTTGTCGCCGCAATCGGCAGGGAGATCGTTGGCGCGGACGCGGTGCTGTGCAATCCGCCGCCCGAGATGGGTTCTGAGGATTTTTCCTTCATGCTGGAGCAGCGTCCGGGGTGCTGCTTCCTCGTCGGCCAGAACGACGAGCGCCATGTCGCCGTCGCGCATGACGACGCCTACGACTTCAACGATGCGCTGTTGCCGATCGGAGCGAGCCTGTGGGTGCGGCTGGTCGAGCGGCGGCTCGACCCGGGCGCGGACGGCTCCTGAGATGCTGGGGATCGCCGAGGAGGACATCGTCTGGCGCAGCCACTGGCTGCAGCAGGCGCTCGTGGAGGACCGTGATCTCGCGCCACCGCTCGAAGGCGCGCAGCGAGCCGATGTCTGCATCGTCGGCGGTGGCTATCTCGGCCTTTGGACGGCGATTAGATTGCGCCAGCAGGACCCGTCCCTCGATATCGTGGTTCTCGAGCGCGACATCTGCGGAGGCGGCGCCAGCGGCCGCAATTCCGGCATGCTGCTGCCGGCATGGGCGAAGTTCGCTGCGCTCGCCGCGCTGCGGGGAGAAGCAGAGGCGCTGCGCATCATCGACGCTGCACTCGACACGATCGACGAGATCGAGGCGTTCTGCGCATCGCACGACATCGACTGCTGGTTCGACCGTGTCGGCTGGATCTGGGGGGCGACCTGCGCGGCGCAGATCGGTGCAGCCGACGCCACGCTGCAGCGGCTGGCCGAACTCGGCCGGCATCCGGCGAGGCACGTGACACGCGACGAGATCGCGGCGATGACCGGATCGCCGAGCCTGATCGCCGGTGTCCACGATGCGTCGGCGGCAACGATCCATGCGGGATTTCTCGCCCGGGGGCTCAGGCGCGTCGCGCTGAATATGGGCGGGCGTATTCACGAGAAGACTGCGATGCGCCGCTTCAGCCGAAGCGGCCGGCTGACGGTGGAGACCGCAGGCGGCAGCGTTGCGACCGGCAGTCTCGTGCTGGCGATGAACGCCTGGTCCGGCGGCGTCCGCGAACTCGCGCCGGCGATCTTCAACATATCGAGCGATGACGCGGCATCCCGGCCGATGGCCGAAAAGCTGGCGCGGATCGGCTACGCGCGCGGGCCTCTCGTGATCGACTCGCGCGTCTTCGTGTCAGGCTGGCGGGTGACGCGCGACGGCCGGCTGAATGTGGGGGTTACGGGCGGCCATGTCGGCTTCGGCGGTCTCGTCGACGGGCGGTTCGATGCCCCCTCGCCAAGGGTCGAGGCGATGCGGCAGGCGCTGCGGGAGGGACACCCGGCCCTTGCACAGTTCGAGGTGGCGAGCGCCTGGAGCGGCCCCATCGACCGCACGGCGAGCGGCCTGCCCCTGTTCGGCCGCCTGCCCGGCCGACCGGAGGTCCTCTACGGCTACGGCTTTTCCGGCAATGGCATCGGCATGACCTGTCTGGGCAGCCGGATCCTTGCCGGGCTCGTGCTTGGCCGCGAGGACGACTGGACCCGGTGTGCCCTTGTCCGCCCGGTCGAACGCGGCTTCCCGCCCGAACCGTTCCGGTTCGTCGGTGCGCACCTGGTGCGCAATGCGGTGCGGCGGCGCGATAGGCTGGAGCATCTGAACCGCGAACCCGATCCGGCGACACGCTGGCTGGCGGGCCTGGCGCCGTCGGGCGTCACGCCGTCCAGGGCCAATATCGATTGATGGAGACGATGATGCCGCAACCGAAGGTCTTCCGGCGCGCCGAGATGGAGTTTATCCCCGCCGTGACACCGACCGGGACCACCTCCATTGCCCGCGTGGTGAACAGCTCGAACAGCGAGCACATGGGCGGCGGCATCGAATGCCTCGAGGATGTGACGATCGACTGGACCGTCACCTATGACGAGATCCTGTTCGTTCTCGAAGGGCCGCTGATCATCGAATTCGACGACGCCCGCCATGTCTGCGAGGCAGGCGACATCGTCTGGCTGCCGAACGGCACCCACCTTCGATACATCGCGGAGGGAAAAGCGACCTACTTCTATGCGCTCCATCCGGTCGACTGGGCGTCGCGCCAGGGCGTCCGCGAGCCCTGAACAGATGATCGCTCTCGGGGAGCACGCGGGGCGGCGGATCCCCGGCGAGACGGTCTCCCAAGAGGGACCGTTGCGCAAACCTGCCGGTGCCGGATGTCCATGTCCGTCAGGCGATGCACCCACCTCCCCCTCGCGGGGCCTGTTGCGCAATACCGGCGGAGCCTCCGGAACGGGGCGTCATCCTCTCCACCCCGCCACGTCATGCCCGGGCTTGACCCGGGCATCTTCCTGGACCCCCACGAGATTGCCGGGTCGAGCCCGGCAATGACGTCGGAGGGAAGGCAACGACCTGCATCATCTTCGACCGCCGCTAAGAGGGTGAGGTTTCCCCTGCCCTGCGCGGGTCGCCATAGACCGCGTCGTAGTAGGCCGGGACCCCGTAGCTCTCGTAGAGATGCAGGCGTTTGACGTCGACCTTGTTGAGGACGACGCCGAGGCACTTGTCGCGAATGCTGCGCTCGGTTTCCAGCACGGTCCGCACCAGCCGGCGGGGGGTGCGGCCCCACTCGACGACCAGCAGGAAGGCATCGAAAAGGGCGTTGGCGGCGCGCACATCGACCACCGAGCCGAGCGGCGGCAGATCGACGACGATGTAGTCGAAATGCGGCGCCACCTCGAGGAGGATCTCGCTCATGCGTGCGGACGCCAGCATCAGCCCGGCGCCGGCCGAACGACTGCCGCGCCCCGACGGCAGGAACAGGAGCCGGGAGTCCTCTTCCATCAGCAGCAGTTCCCGAAGCGGGCGGCCGTCCCGCAGCGCCTCCACCAGCCCGGCCTCGGCCCGCGGCGCCATGGCGCGGGACAGGCCCGGATTGCGGATGTCTCCATCGATGAGCAGCGTGCGGCTCCCGTGCAGCGCGAGCAGCGTGGCCAGGTTCTTGGCGACGGTGGATTTGCCTTCGTCGGGCAGCGCCGAGACGATGCCGAGGATCTTCGGCCGCCGATCGCCAAGCGCCAGGTCGGTGGTCACCTTGGCCGCCCTGAGCGTCTCGGCGTAGTGCGACATCGGCTCCCGCGTAATCTGGTGCAGGATCGAGCCGTCCTCGGGGACGATGCGCCTGGACCCGCTCGCCGACCGAGGAGCCTCCTCGCCGTCCGGGGGGGCATCGACCAGGGGATGGATGATCGGCAAGGCGCCGATCAACTCCAGTCCCAGTTCCTCCCGGACCTGCGCGCCGGAGCGGAAGGAATGTTCGCGCAGTTCGCGCAACGCCCCCAGCGCCATGCCGAACACCGCGCCGACGCTCAGGAAGGCGGCCAGAACGAATGTCGTCTTCGGCCCGCTGGGTCGCAGCGGCTTCACCGCAGGTG
>JAEYRQ010000417.1 GCA_023435545.1 Pseudomonadota bacterium
CCACGGTGATGCGGGTCAGGACGTAGTCGATGTACTGGGCGGTGCGCTCGCCCGGGCGGATGCCGGGGATGAAGCCGCCATGCTTCTTCAGGTTCTCGGCGGTGTCCGCCGGATTGAACACCACCGCCGTGTAGAAGAACGCGAAGATGATGATGCCGGACGCATACAGCAGCATGTAGAGCGGCTGGCCGTGCCCGAGCAGCGTGGTGACGGTGGTCAGCCACTTCGGCCCCTGCCCGCTCGAGAAGTTGGCGACCGTGATCGGCAGCAGCAGCAGCGAGGAGGCGAAAATCGGCGGGATGACACCGGCCGTGTTCAGCTTCAGCGGCAGATGCGAGGAATCGCCCTGGAACACCCGGTTGCCGACCTGGCGCTTCGGATACTGGATCAGCAGCCGGCGCTGCGCCCGCTCCATGAACACGATGAAGGCGATGACGACGATCGCCATCACGAAGATCGCGAGGATGATCACCGTCGACAGCGCGCCCTGGCGGCCGAGTTCGAGGGTGCCCGCGATCGCCGAGGGAAGCTCGGCGATGATGCCGGCGAAGATTATCAGCGAAATGCCGTTGCCGACGCCGCGCTGGGTGATCTGCTCGCCGAGCCACATCAGGAAGATGGTGCCGCCGGTCAGCGTGATGACCGTCGATATGCGGAAGAACCAGCCCGGATCGGTGACGACGTTGCCCGCGCCTTCGAGCCCGACGGCGATGCCATAGGCCTGGACCGCGGCCAGGAACACCGTGCCGAAGCGGGTGTACTGGTTGATCTGCTTGCGACCCTGCTCGCCCTCTTTCTTCAGCTGCTCCAGATGCGGTGATACCGCGGTCAGGAGTTGCACGATGATCGAGGCCGAGATGTACGGCATGATGTTCAACGCGAAGATCGCCATGCGGCCCACGGCGCCGCCGGCGAACATGTTGAACATTCCCAGAATGCCCGAGGACTGCTGGTTGAACAGCTCGGCCACCGCGCCCGGATTGATTCCGGGCATCGGGATGTAGGTGCCCAGCCGGTAGACCAGCAGTGCGCCGAGGGTGAACCAGATCCGCTTCTTCAGCTCGGTCGCCTTGGCGAACGCGCCGAAGTTCAGGTTTGCTGCGAGTTGTTCAGCCGCCGACGCCATATCGATCTCCGTCCCGCCCCGTTTCCGTCACCGGCCGGGGCGCCAGTGGCGATCCTCAGCCCTGCTCTACCGCGTCCGCGGCGACCGCCTTGCCGTCCAGTCCGACGACCTCGACCGTACCACCCGCCTTCTCGACGGCCGCCACGGCGTTCTTCGAGGCGCCTTGCAGACGGAAGGCGACCTTCGCCTTCAGTTCACCCACCCCGAGCAGCCTGACGCCGTCGCGGACGCGCCGCACGAGGCCGGCCGCGACCATCGTCTCCGCGGTGACCGGCGCGCTCGCGTCCAGCTTCCCGGCATCGATGGCCTCCTGCACCCGATCGAGGTTCACGACCGAGAAGGACTTGCGGGAGATATTGTTGAAACCGCGCTTCGGCAAGCGCCGATGCAGCGGCATCTGGCCACCCTCGAAGCCCTTGATGGCCACGCCCGACCGCGAGGTCTGGCCCTTGTGGCCGCGCCCGGCGGTCTTGCCGAGCCCGGACCCGATGCCGCGGCCGACGCGCTTGCGCGCCTTGCGGGCTCCGGGATTGTCCGCGAGTTCGTTGAGCTTCATGACACGCGTGCTCCGTAGCCGCTCAGTTCTCGTCGACGACACGCACCAGGTGGCTGACCTTGCGGATCATGCCTCGCACCGCCGGCGTATCCGGCAGCGTGCGCGTGCGGTTCATCTTGTTCAGTCCAAGCCCGATCAGGGTCGCCCGCTGGTCGCCGGGACGGCGGATCGGGCTGCCGATCTGCTGGACGGTGATCGTCTTCTCGCTGGTCTTGGCCATCCGACCGTCTCCTTGAAAGTCAGCAACCGCGATCAGGCTTCGGCGGCCGCGTCGGCGACGCCGTCGCGGCGCCGGCTCTGCAGCGTCGACACCTTGATGCCGCGACGCGCGGCGACCGAGCGCGGGCTGTCCTCGCGCCTCAGCGCCTCGAACGTCGCCCGCACCATGTTGTACGGGTTGGACGATCCCAGCGACTTCGCAACCACGTCCTGCACGCCCAGCGTCTCGAACACCGCGCGCATCGGACCGCCGGCGATGATGCCGGTACCGGGAGGGGCAGCGCGCAGCAGCACCTTGCCGGCGCCCCAGCGCCCCGCCACATCGTGATGCAGCGTACGGCCCTCGCGCAGCGGCACCCGCATCAGCGAGCGCTTGGCCGCCTCGGTCGCCTTGCGGATCGCCTCGGGAACCTCGCGCGCCTTGCCGTGGCCGAACCCGACCCGGCCCTTCTGGTCGCCGACGACGACGAGGGCCGCGAAGCCGAAACGACGGCCGCCCTTCACCACCTTGGCCACACGGTTGATGTGGACCAGCTTGTCGACGAACTCGCTGTCGCGCTCGCGATCTTCTCTCATCGGACCCGCCACGTCGTCATTCCTCTTCGTTGTAGCGTTTCAGCCGGCCTCAGAACTCGAGGCCGCCCTCGCGCGCTGCATCGGCGAGCGCCTTGACGCGCCCGTGGTAGAGAT
>JAEYRQ010000478.1 GCA_023435545.1 Pseudomonadota bacterium
GGTCCGGGATCTCCGGCTGGGGCATGGCGAGCGGCTCGGAATCGCCGTTGCCGGCGGTGTCGGGCGCGAGCGTCGCGCGCCCGCGCGAGGCAAGCTCTGCCATCAACGGCTCGAGCTGCTTGGAGGAGCCCGGCGACTGGTGGATCAGCACCAGCGGCATTGCGTCGCCGCTGCCGGCGCGGCGCAGATGGACTTGGCCGTGATCGAGATCGGCGAATTCCCGGCGAATGCGGCTTGCGGCGTTCATGCGCTGTCCTTTTCGCGAAGTTCGGTGCCGAGCCGCGTGCCGAGCCAGCGCCCCAGCGTCAGGGCGGGAGTGACGCTCATGCCCGACACGAAGCCCTTGCCCGAGAGTGTCGAGCCGCCGATCGCCTCGCCGAGTGCGTAGAGCCCGGGAATCGGCTCGCCGCTGCGGCGCAGGGCCCGCATGCTGTCGTCGACGCGGATGCCGGCAGCGGTCTTCAGCACCATTCCGTGCATCTTCACCGCCCGGAAGCGAGGTCCGTTTATCGGGCGCGGGCAGTGGAGGCGGCCCATCGGATCGGGCGATCTGCCCGCGCAGGCGGCGGCATAGGCGACCAGGCTGTCAGCCAGCGTTGCCGGGTCCATTCCGGTTGCGGTCGCAAGTGCCTCCAGGCCGTCGGCGATGACGAAGGATGGATGGCTCTGCCAGGCCTCATGCAGTTCCTCCGCCGTCCAGCCCGGCAGCAGCGGCGGCGCATCTTGCAGGATACCGTCGTCGAAGACGCACCAGAATGTGAGGTCGCGCAGCGCGTTCAGCGCAGTCTCACGGGCATCCACGCTCTCGTCGTCCTCGCGCACGAAGCGTCGCCCGGCTGGGTCGAGATGAAGTTCCCAGGGTTGACGGACCTGCGGGGTCAGGCTCGGCATCTGCCGCCAGACGATGCGATTGTCGCCGGGCCGGAAGACGACGCCGGCATATGTCGGCAGGAACAGGTCCTGACCCACGAGTTCCGCGCCCGCCGCGACCGCCATCTCGATGCCGGCACCCGTCGATCCGGGCATGGCCGCGGTAAACAGCGGGCGGCCGCCGGTCAGACGCGCGAACATGTCCGGGTTCGCGCCGTAGCCGCCGGTGGCGATCACGACCGCCCTGGCGCCGATTTCGCCCCGGTCGCCATCCGCCGACTCGAGAGCCAAGCCTGCAACGCGCCCGGAATCGTCGGCCAGAAGCGCCGTCGCTCGCGTTTCATAGCGGACCGTGGCATTGGGCGCGGCCATCGACCGCTCGAAGAGCGGGCCGACCGCCTTGAGCACGGATAGGCCGCCCTCGATGCCCCAATAGGTGCGAGCCGTGCGATAGGCTTCGTGGAGATGCAGGATCGCTGGGCAAGCCGGGTCCATGTCGAAGCCGAGGCCCATCAGCCAGTCGATTGTGGCGCCCTGTTTGGGAACCGAGCGGCGGAGGATATCGGCGCGTCCGGTTCTGCGGTTGATGCGCATGATATCTTCGAGATGGGCCTCGGCGCTGTCGGCAATCCCGCGCGCCGCCTGCAGGCCCGTGCCGGCCCCGCTGAGCTGGCCGAGGCTCACATGGAGAGTTCCGCCGTGCCGGGGCTCCTGTTCGACGACCAGCAAGCGGGCGCCGGTCGCGACCGCCTCGATCGCACAAGGCATACCGGCGGTCCCCGCTCCCACTATCGCGATATCGTACTGTTCCAAGGCCGGTCGCCCCCTCCGCACCAGAGCCCGCCACATCGCAGCGGCACGGAATCGGTGCGCAACTGTTCAGAAAGCCGTAGACAAGCTGTTCTATATATAAGACAGTTCGATCAACGAAAAGAAATACAGAACATGTGATCGCTGGCCGAACCGGCAGCTGGCCGGTTCCACCGGGCAGCGCATTTGCTCAGGCCCGGCCGGGATGGCGAGAGGGGGTGTCGACGGGATGCGCGGTGGAGAGATTTTCCGGGGCTTCCAGCGAGCCGGGGCGCTCACCTGCGGGTTGCTGCTGATCGTCTTCACTGGGCTCGTCATCTACTCGGTCGCGATGCGCTACCTGTTATCGGCGCCGCCGATGTGGGGCGAGGAGATCCCGAAGCTCCTCTTCGTCTGGATGATCTTCCTCGGCGCCGGCTTCGCCTATTTCTCGGGGCAGAACATCCGCATGACCGCGCTGATCGAGCGCGCTCCGCCCGGCCCCCGGCGGGTGGTGGAACTGGGCATGTACGGCCTCGTCGTCGTCATCCTGCTGATGGTTCTTTGGTACTCGGTGCCGATCCTGCAGCTGACGGCGCGGACAACCTCGCTGGCGACCGGACTGTCCGACGCGTGGACCTACGCCGCCCTTCCGCTCGGGGCACTGCTGTTGTTGGCGAACGCGGTCTGGCGCATCCGCAGGCTCCTGCGGGGCAATGTCGACGACCCGAGCGACATCGGCAGCGAGAGCTGAGGCCGATGCGGAGCTGAGGCGCGGACATGCTGCTGGCGTTTTGCATCATCCTGCTCTTCGTGTTCGTGCTTCTGGGCATGGATATCGCCTTCGCGATCGGCGTGGCGGCGCTGACCTATATCGCCGCCTCGCAGTTCGACGCGCGGCCGGTCAACCCGGTGCTGTTCGTGCGCACCGTCACCAGCGGTGTCGACAGCTTCGCGATGCTCGCCATCCCGATGTATGTCTTCGTCGGCGAACTGATGACCAGGGCTGGGGTGACCCGCCGCCTCATCGACTTCGCGGCGAGCCTGGTTGCGCACCGGCCGGGCGGGCTCGCCAATGTCGGCATCACCTCCAACCTCTTCATGGCGGGCATCTCCGGCTCGGCGGTGGCGGATGCAGCCGCGACCGGTTCGGTGCTGGTTCCCGAAATGAAGAAGCGCGGCTATCCGGCGCGCTATGCGGCGGGCGTGATCTCGGCTGCCGCCGCAATGGGGCCGATCATCCCCCCGTCGATCCTGTTCATCCTGCTGGCCTCGATCGCCAACCTGTCGGTGGGCGACCTGTTCATCGCGGGTATTCTGCCCGGCCTGTTGATGTATTTCGGCCTGATCGCCATGAGCGGCTATCTGGCGCGCCGCAATGGTATCCCGAGGGAGCCGAAGGCAACCCGAGAGGCCCGTCGCATCGCCATACGGGCGGGAATCCTGCCGCTCGGCGCCCCGGCAATCATCGTCGCCAGCAAGGTGTTCGGGATCGCCACGCCGACGGAATCGGCGGCGATCGTCGTCCTCTACACCGTGGTGATCGGCGCGTTCGTCTATCGCGATCTGACCTTCAAAGGCTTCCTCGATGCCTCGGTCGCCGCCGCGATGACGACCGCGGTGATCATGATGACGGTCGCATTCAGCCAGATTTTCGGACAGGTGGCGGTGCTGGCCGGGCTCGGTCGGCTGGTGCAGACGACCCTGCTGAACATCAGCGAGAACCCCTATGTGCTGCTCATGATCATCAACATGCTGCTGCTCGTGCTGGGGACCTTCCTCGACGCGCTGCCGCTGATGCTGATCCTGTCGCCGATACTGTTCCCGCTGATGACAGGTCTAGGTGTCGATCCTATCCACTTCGGCCTGGTGATGGTGTTCAACCTCGTCCTCGGGATGATCACGCCGCCTGTCGGTCTGAACCTGTTCGTGATGTCCCGGATATCGGGCGTGGGGATGCTGAGCGTTTTCCGGGGTGGACTGCCCTTCTACCTGGTTCTGTGGGCGACACTCATCGTCCTTACCTACGTGCCATGGTTCTCTACCTTCCTGCCGCACCTTCTCAGGAAGTAAATGCAAGACAAGCCAACTGGAGGATTTGCAGATGACCACGAAAATGACACGCCGTAGCGTTCTGGGAGCGGCGGCCGCGACCGCGGCGCTGATGGCGATGCCCGGCGGCGCGCGCGCCGCCCCGGGGGTGGGGTACGGAAATTCCGGGGGGCCGGAGACGGTGTG
>JAEYRQ010000510.1 GCA_023435545.1 Pseudomonadota bacterium
CCCCTCACCCGCCGCTTCGCGGCGACCTCTCCCCATGGGAGAGGTGGGGGGGCGGCGCCCCCTTTAAAGGTCGCCTTCCCTCGAACGTCGCCTCCCCACCGACTTCGCCTCCCCACTGACGTCATTGCCGGGCTTGACCCGGCAATCTCACGACCGGGCAGGAGATGCCCGGGTCAGGCCCGGGCATGACGTGGGAGGGATGGCAAGGGCAGTGTGTTCCTATGGAGGCCCCCGCCCGACCCCTCTCCTTTCCGATGAAACTGCCTTGCCGCTGCCGGGCTTGTGCTTGGCGCCTCCGGCAATAGGATCGCCTGACCAATCGCGGTCCCCGGCAGGGGCCGCGCAACCGCGGTCGCGCTGATATCGACCGCGCAGGGAGGATCCGCCGATGCAGAGCCGCGTTCACGCCGGGGTCTATCCCGTCGCGCCCACCACGTTCCACGAGAATGGCGATCTCGATCTCGACAGCCAGCGCCGGGCGCTCGACTGCATGGTCGACCAGGGGGTCGACGGCATCTGCATCCTGGCGAACTTCTCCGAGCAGTTCCTCCTGACCGACGAGGAGCGCGAGACGCTGCTCGACGTGTGCCTCGACCATGTCGGGGGCCGGGTGCCGGTCATCGTCACCTGCTCGCACTTCTCGACGGGAATCGCGACCGCACGGGCGAAGCGGGCGGCCGAGCGCGGCGCGGCAATGATCATGATGATGCCGCCCTATCACGGCGCCACATTGCGCGCGCCGGAGGCCCTGCTGATCGAGCATTTCGCCCGCGTCGCGGAAGCGATCGACATCCCGATCATGGTGCAGGACGCGCCGCTGAGCGGTGTCGAGCTGTCCGTCCCCCTCCTGGTGCGCCTCGCCCGCGAGGTGCCGCAGGCCTCGTACTTCAAGATCGAGGTGCCGTTCGCCGCCGCCAAGCTGCGCGCGCTGATCGCGGCGGGTGGCGACGCCATCGTCGGCCCCTTCGACGGCGAGGAGGCGATCACGCTGATGGCCGATCTCGACGCGGGTGCCACCGGCACGATGTCGAGCGCGCTCCTGCCCGAACTGATCAAGCCGGTGCTCGCCGACCACAAGGCCGGCCGCCGCACCGAGGCGCTGGCCGGCTACGGCCGCATCCTGCCGCTGATCAACTACGAGAACCGCCAGTGCGGGCTGAGGGCCTGCAAGACGGTGATGATGGAAGGCGGCGTCATCCGGTCGGATGCGGTGCGCCATCCGTTGGCACCCCTCGCCCCGGAGACGCGGGCGGGCCTGCTGGAGCTCGCGCGGGAGCTCGATGTGGTGGCGTTGAGGTGGGGGAAATAGGCGGATCGGCGCAAGGGCCGCTTCCGCGGCGTGCACAACGCACGGGGTGGACAACCATAGATTTAGAAAGTAGATGCCCCTCCATCCCTCATGGAGGATTGCCTTGATCTACGTCCACATCGGCATGCCGAAGACCGGCTCGACCTTCCTGCAGCGGGCCATGGTCGCCTCGCGCGCGCGGCTGGGAGAGCTGGGGTTCTGCTATCCGGAGCCGCCCGAGGATGCCTATGCGCGCTACCAGCACGTCCACCTCGCCCATCTGGTCGAGGAGGGCCGGACAGAGGTGGCGGCGGACTTCGTCGCACGGGCTTGCGACGAAGCACCGAACGTGCTGATCAGCGCCGAGCGGTTGTTTGGCCAGTTTGGAGATCGCGCCGGCAATACGACTGCAGACTGGCTGGTCGCGATGCGCGACAGGACCGGCCGGAGGATCAGGATCCTCGTGTATGTCCGCCGTCAGGATATCTACGCGCAATCGCTCTATAGGGCGGTCATCCGAAATCCGCGAATGAAGCGCGGCGGGCGTGATTTTCATGCCTGGCTCAAGGCGACTGGGGGCCGCCTCGACTACACAATCAGGTTGTCCAGCTGGGCGTCCTGCGCGCCGATCGGCGATCAGAACCTGATCGTGCGCGCCTACGAGCCGTCGCAGTGGCCCGACGGCGATCTTCTCTCGGACTTCCTCGACGTGCTTGGCCTTCGCGGCCACGGCGGCTTCACGGTACCGCCGGAGGAGAAGGGCAATCCCAGCTACTCGCCGGCCGTGACCGAATATCTCCGGCGGACCAACGCGACGCGGGATTTCGACGCGCAGACCGAAATGCTCGCGAAGCTGCGCCGGGCGCTGCCGCCGGATCTGCTCTACGGCCCCAGAAGTTCCTCGCCCTACATGTCGCCAGCCGAGCAGCGGGCGTTCCTCGCCCGCTTCGCCGACTCGAACGCCGAAATCGCCCGCCGCTGGATGGGCCGCCCCGACGGCGTCCTGTTCCGCGACCCGATCGGCGACGAGGACCAGCGCGTTGCTGTGACCGAGGAGGACATCGCCCGAATCGAGGCCGCGCTGGAGGCACGGGACGGCGCCGATCGCGAAGGTCAGCCCGCATCCGCCTGAGCGTTCGGGCCGGCGACCGACCGCCGATCGCGGTTCGGGAGACGATATCGTGGGCGAGCGGCGGCAATTCCGGGGCGTTGCGGACGGCGCGCGATGATAGAGTGCATCCGTCAACGCCGCAGCCCTCGATCACCCATGACCCGTCTCCCGCGCCCCTCTCCCACCGACGCTCCCTCCGACCTCGCCACCGGCTCCGGCGCGCCGGGGGTGGGGGCTCGGACCCTGGAGCAGGCGATGGGAGCGGAGGTGCGGCGGCTCAGGCTCGCCGCCGGGCTGACCGGCAAGGAGCTCGCCGCGGCGGCCGGGCTGTCGCCGGGCATGCTGTCGAAGATCGAGAACGGCGGCATCTCGGCCTCGCTGGCGACCGTGCAGGCGCTGGCCGCCGCGCTCGCCGTTCCGGTGACGCAGCTGTTCGCGGCGCACGAGGAGGAGCGCGACTGCTCGTTCGTGAAGGCCGGTCAGGGCGTCGTCATCGAGCGGCGCGGCTCGAAGGTCGGCCACCGCTACCAGCTGCTCGGCCACGCGCTCGGCGGATCGGCCGTGGTCGAGCCCTATCTCATCACACTGCACGAGGACGCGGTGCCCTATGCCGGCTTCCGCCATGCCGGCACCGAGTTCATCTACATGCTGTCGGGCGAGGTGGTGTACCGCCACGCCGACCAGACCTATCACCTGAAGCCGGGCGACGCGCTGATGTTCGATTCGTCCGCCCCGCACGGTCCGGAACGGCTGGTTTCGCTGCCGATGACCTACCTGTCGATCATCATCTACCAGCGCGACGAGACGTGAGCGGCCTCGAAGGC
>JAEYRQ010000533.1 GCA_023435545.1 Pseudomonadota bacterium
GCGGCTGATCTCGGCGGTCGCGGCATCCTCCATCAGGTTGTACAGCGGCACCGCGCCGCGGCCCCTGAGCCATGCCTCGATATACTGGACGCCGACCCGGATGTTCTCCCTGAGGCCGGCCTCGGTGCGGGAGCCCTCGTGCACCTCGAGCAGATCCCTCTGGCCGACGGCGACATCCTCACGACGGTTCGCGAGCTGGTTCTTGCCCGGCATCTTTGCGTCGAACACGGCCATCGCGACGGGGACGAGATCGGGATGGGCGACCCAGGTGCCGTCATGGCCATCGCCGGCCTCGCGTTCCTTGTCGGCCTTCACCTTGGCGAGCGCGGCCTCATTCGCGGCCGCATCGCGGCGGTTGGGGATCTGCGCGGCCATGCCCCCCATGGCGAAGGCGCCGCGCCGGTGACACGTCTTGATCAGGAGCAGCGAATAGGCCCTGAGGAACGCCTTGCCAATCACCACCTGCCCGCGGTCGGGCAGGAGGAAGGCCGGGTTGTTCCGAAGCCGCTTGATGAAAGAGAAGATGTAGTCCCAGCGGCCGCAGTTCAGTCCGACGATATGGTCCTTCAGCTCCCACAGGATCTCGTCCATCTCGAAGGCGGCCGGAAGCGTCTCGATGAGGACGGTCGCCTTGATGGTGCCGACCGGGATGCCGAGCCTCTCCTGGGCGTGCCGGAACACGTCGTTCCACAGCCGCGCCTCCAGATGGCTCTCGAGCTTGGGCAGGTAGAAGTACGGACCGCTCCCCTTATTCAGCGCCTTGCGGGCGTTGTGGAACAGGTAGAGACCGAAGTCGAACAGCGCGCCGGACACCGGTTCCCCGTCGACCAGCATATGGGATTCCAGTAGGTGCCATCCGCGTGGGCGGATGATCAAAACTGCCGGCGTCTCACCCAGCGTGTAGGCCTTGCCGCTGTCCGGATCGGTGAAGTCGATGCTGCCGTGCCAGCGATCCCTGAGATTGATCTGGCCTTCGATGATGTTCGCCCAGACCGGTGCCGTGGCGTCCTCGAAATCGGCCATGAACACCTTGGCGCCGGAATTCAGCGCATTGACGATCATCTTGCGATCGACCGGGCCGGTGATCTCAACGCGCCTGTCCTGCAGGTCGGCGGGAATGGGGGCCACCGTCCAGTCGCTCTCGCGCACATGCCGCGTCTCGGCGAGGAAGTCGGGGAGCTCGCCGGCGTCGAACCGCTTTTGCCGCTCGTGACGCATCTTCATGAGCCGCCTGCGCTGCGTGTCGAAGCGGCGATGCAGGTCGGCGACGAATGCCAGCGCCTCGGGCGTCAGCACCTCCTCGTAGCGTGAGCCCGCCGGGCCGGCGATCTCGACGTCGTTCTTCAGGACCGGCTCGTTCATGGGCGGTTCCTCCCTGCTTGTTCAGCCCAATGAACCACAACCACCTTACCATCGGAACGGAAGAAAATGATTGGCTCTTGTTCCCCGGGAGAAAAAATCGCGGATTGCTTTGCCGTAGCCGAATTTCGCCGGCGTAACCATTGCCTAACGGATATGGGTCAACTTCTCGTAACGGACATTTACCAAGATCCAGGATGGACCATGGACCACCGCAGAATGATCGCCGCCATCGCGTTTGCGGCCGGCAGTTGTGGAGCGCTCGCAGTGGCGTCGGCACAACCGTCCCAGCCATCGACATCCCTCCTCGACGCATCGCTCATTACCGAGATCCGGGATTTCCTGGACTCGCCGGTCGTCTGGAAATCGGTCAAGGCGCAGAACGCCAGGACGGCGTCCTACGATCAGGCCAAGATCGACGAGATGGATCAGCTCTGGGTCGCCCAGCGAAAGAGCGACGACCAGCCTCTGATCGCCAGCGTGCTGACGAGCCCACTGTCGGTCTATCTGACACGCATCCAGGCGGCCAATCTGGGCCTGTACACCGAGATGTTCGTGATGGACGGCAAGGGACTGAACGTCGGCCAGAGCGCGACCACCTCGGACTACTGGCAGGGCGACGAGGCGAAGTACCAGAAGACCTTCCTGGTCGCGCCCGACGCGGTGTTCATCGACGAGGCGGAATACGATGACGAGCGCGGTATCTGGCGCGCGCAGGTCAACCTGACCCTCACCGCCCCCGACGGTGCCACGCCGATCGGAGCGGCCACCATCGAGGTGAACCTCACCGAACTCGAGCGCCGGCGCGCGCTCGGGCTCGGCTTCTGACCGGCGGAGCACGGACATGACAATCGCACGCAAGCTCGCCGTCAGTTTCGGCGTAATTGTACTTCTGAACCTGCTGGTCGGTGTTCTGATCTGGACCGCATCCGGGAGAATCCAGTCCGCCAACGAGGCGTCCGCGATGGCCGAGGCCATCAGCGAGGCTGTCGAGACCATTTCCCAGGGCTTCCAGACCGAGCAGGGAACGATCCGCGGCTTCGTGATGTCGGGCGACACAGACTTCCTCGCCACGGCCCGCCAGGCGGAGGCATCCATCGCGGCGGCCGCCGACGAGGCGAGATCGCTGCCGGACGTGGATGCGCAGATCAGTCAGGGAATCGAGGCTGCGGTTGCCGCGATCAGTGGCTGGCGACGTGATATCCGCGATCCCCAAGTCGACTTGATGAAGCACCAGTTGACCGTCGACGAGGCGCGCCTTTTCGAGGCCACTGGCGAGAACGAGG
>JAEYRQ010000579.1 GCA_023435545.1 Pseudomonadota bacterium
AGGCCGCCCGCCTTCCGGCGAACGGCCTCCACCCGGTTCGGGGGAAACCCCTGGAACTTAACGGGCGATGTCGAAGCGGTCGGCGTTCATCACCTTCGTCCAGGCCGCCGCGAAGTCGCGCACGAACTTCTCCTTGGCGTCGTCCTGGGCATAGACCTCCGACAGCGCCCGCAGCTGCGAATGCGAGCCGAAGATGAGGTCGACCCGCGTCGCAGTCCACTTCAGCTCGCCGCTGTGGCGGTCACGGCCTTCGTAGACACCCTTGCTGGTGGCAGCCGGCTTCCAGACCGTGCCCATGTCGAGCAGGTGGACGAAAAAGTCGTTGGTCAGCGCACCCGGCTTGTCGGTAAACACCCCGTGCTGCGACTGCTGGTAGTTCGCATCGAGGACGCGCATGCCGCCAACCAGGACGGTCATCTCCGGCGCGGTCAGGGTCAGGAGCTGCGCCTTGTCGATCAGCAACTCCTCCGGCGAGACGTCGAAATCCTCCTTCATGTAGTTGCGGAACCCGTCGGCGATCGGCTCCAGCACCGCGAACGCCTCGACGTCCGTCTGCTCCTGGGAGGCGTCGGTCCGCCCCGGCGTGAAGGGAACCTCGATGGCGTGGCCGGCGTGCTTGGCCGCCTGCTCCACACCGGCACAGCCAGCCAGCACGATCAGGTCGGCCAGCGAGACCTTCTTGTCGCCGGTCTGGGCGTCGTTGAACGCCGTCTGGATACCCTCGAGGGTCTCCAGCACGTTGGCGAGCTGCTCGGGCTGGTTGACCTCCCAGCCCTTCTGCGGGGCGAGGCGGAGACGTCCGCCGTTCGCGCCGCCGCGCTTGTCGGAACCGCGGAACGAGGCGGCCGCCGACCAGGCCGTGTAGACGAGCTGGTGGACCGGCAATCCGGAGGCGAGGATCTTCTCCTTGAGCGCAGCGATGTCGCGCGTGTCTACCAGTTCATGGTCGACCGGCGGAACCGGGTCCTGCCACAACAGGTCTTCGGCCGGGACCTCGGGACCGACGTAACGAGACTTCGGCCCCATGTCGCGATGGGTCAGCTTGAACCAGGCCCGCGCGAAGGCGTCGGCGAACTGGTCCGGGTGCTCCAGGAAGCGCCGCGAGATCTTCTCGTAGATCGGATCGAAGCGCAGCGACAGATCCGTGGTCAGCATCGTCGGCCGATGACGCTTCGCGGGATCGAACGCGTCGGGGATCTCGTTGTCGCCGCCCTTGGCCACCCACTGGTGCGCCCCGGCCGGGCTCTTGGTCAGCTCCCACTCGTACTTGAACAGGTTCTCGAAGAAGAAGTTGTTCCACTTGGTGGGGGTCTGCGTCCAGGTGACCTCCGGGCCGCCGGTGATCGTGTCGCAGCCGATCCCGGTGTTGAAGGTGCTGGCCCAGCCGAGCCCCAGCGCCTCGATCGGCGCGGCTTCGGGCTCGGCGCCGACCAGCGTCGCATCGCCCGCGCCGTGGGTCTTGCCCAGGGTGTGGCCGCCGGCGATCAACGCGACGGTCTCCTCGTCGTCCATGGCCATGCGCGCGAAGGTCTCGCGAATGTCCTTGGCCGCGGCCACCGGGTCCGGATTGCCGTTCGGGCCTTCCGGGTTCACGTAGATCAAACCCATGGTGGTGGCGCCGAACGGCTTGGACAGGTCCCGCTCGCCGGAATAGCGCTGGTCGGTTCCCAGCCATGCGGTCTCGTAGCCCCAGTTCACCTCCTCGGGCTCCCAGACGTCGGCGCGGCCGCCGGCGAAGCCGAAAGGCTTGAACCCGGCCGACTCCAGTGCAACGTTGCCGGCCAGGATCAGCAGGTCGGCCCAGGAGATCCTGTTGCCGTACTTCTGCTTGATCGGCCAGAGCAGACGGCGCGCCTTGTCGAGGTTGGCGTTGTCCGGCCAGGAGTTGAGCGGGGCGAAGCGCTGCTGCCCCGACCCGGCGCCGCCGCGACCATCATAGATCCGGTAGGTGCCGGCGCTATGCCAGGCCATGCGGATCATCAGGCCGGCGTACGAGCCGAAGTCGGCCGGCCACCAGTCCTGCGAGTCGGTCATCAGGTCGAGCAGATCCTTCTTCAGGCCCTGATAGTCGAGCTTCTTGAACTCCTCCGAATAGTTGAACCCCTCCCCCATCGGATTTGAGAGGGAGGAGTTGCGGTGGAGACCGGAGAGATCGAGCAGATTCGGCCACCAGTCCCTGTTCGTCCTTGCACCGGACATGTGCCCGAACGGGCATTTGCCCATGCCGTCGTCAACCTTGGCGTCCATCTCTCTCTCCGTCTTCTATCCCGTTGATGCTCTGAAGCTTCTGAACCGCAATGCCTGCCCGGCCCGCGTCTGACAGCCTATACGGCGTCTGCGCCCTGACAGGCCGGTCCGACGGCAATGCTCGCGTGGCGCGCACAAGCTGGCCGAGGTATTCCCCGGCGGCCGCTTCCGGGCAATTGAAGCCTTCTGGATTTTGAAGCTTTCTAAGGAGACATTGACCCAAGCCGGTGATCAGCGCAAATTAGAAATTCCTCATGATATATAAGGAAATCTTATTGCCAACGATCAAGCAGCTGAAATATCTGCAATCCCTGGCGCGCGAGCGAAACTTCGCGCGCGCTGCGGCATCCTGCCACGTCAGCCAGCCGGCGCTGTCCATGCAGATCAAGGAGCTCGAGGCCGAACTCGGCACGCCGCTGGTCGAGCGTTCCCGAGGGGCGTTTTCGCTAACGCCGGTCGGGCGCGAGGTCGTACGGAGAGCGCGGCTGATCCTGATGGCCACGGACGACCTGGTCGACTATGCCCGCCATGCGGCCCGTCCGATGTCCGGACAGTTGCGGCTCGGCGTCATCCCGACCGTCGCACCGTACCTGCTGCCGCGTACGCTGCCGCTGATGCGCGAGCGCTTTCCCGACATCGGGCTGGAGCTTCGCGAGGCCCATACGCCGACCCTCATCGACGAACTGTCCAGCGGCGGTCTCGCCCTGCTGCTGCTGTCCCTGCCGGTGGAGGCGCCGGGCATCGAGACCCTGCCCCTGTTCGACGCCCGGTTCCTGCTGGCCGTGCAGGCCGCTCCAGACATCGACGAGCGCCGCCGCGTCGATCCGGCGAGCCTCGCCTCGGAACGGCTGCTGCTCTTGTCCGAGGGTCACTGCCTGCGCGACCAGGCGCTGGCGCTTTGCCGTCATGCCGACCGGGAAACGCTCGGCGAACTGGGAGCGACCAGCCTCGCCACCATCGTCCAGATGGTCGCCAACGGCCTTGGTGCGACGCTGCTGCCGCAGATGGCCGTCGATGCGGAGATCCGGGACGACCGCATCTCCCTGCTGCGGTTCGAGGACCCTGAGCCGGTCCGTTCGATCGGCCTCGCCTGGCGGCGATCCTCCTCGCGCAAGCGGGAGTTCTCGACGATCGGCGAGGCGCTGAGGGAACTGGCAGCCTGAATGGCGGACGCCTCCCTCAGTGATATCCCTCGCCGGGCTTCACCTTGCCGCGGAAGGTCCAGTAGACGAAGGCCGTGTAGCCCAGCACGATCGGCAGCATGAAGATGACGCCGATCAACGAGAAGATCTGGCTCGCCGGCACCGCAGCCGCATCCCACACCGTGACGCTCGGCGGCACCAGCAGCGGGAAGGTCGAGATGGCAAGTCCGAGATAGGACAGGAGAAACAGCCCGACGGTCATGAAGAACGGGCCGTATCCCGCCGGCCGCCGGAGCCCTGCCCACAGGCCGAATCCCAGCAGCGCCGTCAGCACCGGCACCGGCCAAAGGAAATAGATGTTCGGCGTCGAGAACCAGCGGTCGGCGATCGGCTCGAAACCGAGCGGCGTCCAGATGCTGACGACGGCAATGAAGACGAGCACCGCCAGCATCGCCCCCTTGGCGAGTTCGCCCGCGCGCTCGGCGATGGGGCCCTCGACGCGGGCACGCAGCCAGGTGGCGCCGAGCAATGCGTAGCCGGCCACCAGACCGAAGCCGCACAGCGCCGAGAACGGCGTCAGGAAATCCCAGGTGCCGCCGGCATACTGGCGATCCTGCACCTCGATGCCCTGGATCAGCCCGCCGAGGATCAGGCCCTGGCAGAACGCAGCGACCGTCGAGCCGGCGGCAAACGCGATATCCCAGTGCGCGTGCTTCGGCTTCGCCACCCATCGGAACTCGAACGACACCCCCCGGAAGATCAGCGCCAGCAGCATGATGATCACCGGTAGGTAGAGCGCCGGCATGACGATCGAGTAGGCGAGCGGGAATGCGACCCACAGCCCGCCGCCACCCAGGACGAGCCATGTCTCGTTGCCGTCCCAGAACGGCGCGACGGAATTCATCATCAGGTCGCGGTCCTCCTCCTTCTTGGCGAAGGGAAAGAGGATGCCGATACCCAGGTCGAAGCCGTCGAGGATGACGTAGAGACCGACCGCAGACGCGATGATCACCGCCCAGATCACCGGCAGGTAGTATTCGAGCGTCAGGTCCATCGGATCACCTCGCCGCCTCGGTGACTTCGGAGCCGGGCCTGCGGCCCATGCCGGTGATCGGGCGGCTCGGCAGGCCCTTCTCCTCCCCGGGCGGCACGTCCACCGGACCCCGGTTGATCAGCCGGTTGATGTAATGGATGCCGAAGGAGAACACGATCGCATAGACCACCACGAACAGGATCAGCGTCGTGAGGACCGCGTTGTAGGAGACCGGCGAGGCGGCGTCGGCAGTGCGCAGGATGCCGGTCGCCACCCACGGCTGGCGACCGTTCTCCGTGACCAGCCATCCCGCCAGCACGGCAATGAACCCCGCTGGCCACATCAGTGAGGCGACGCGGGTGAACAGCGTCACCTCACCCAATCGTCCCCTGCGCCAGATGAATCCACCCCACCAGGCGACGATGATCATCAGCACACCGAGGCCCACCATGACCCGAAATCCGAAGAACGGCCCCCACACCGGCGGCCGGTCCTCCGGCGCGAACTGTTTCAGGCCGGGGAAGGTGCCTTCCAGCGAATGGGTCAGGATGATGCTGCCGAGATAGGGCACTGCGATCTGGAAGTCGTTGCGCTCTTCCTTCTCATTGGGGATCGCGAACAGGATCAGCGGTACCGGGCCGGGCTCGTCGCCATCCCAGTGTCCTTCGATCGCCGCGAGCTTGGCCGGCTGGTGGACCCGCACCGACTGTCCCGAGGAGTCACCGAAGAACGCCTGCAGCGGCGCCAGCACGATCGCCATGCCGAGCCCCATTCTGAGCATCGTCAGTGCATGCTCGCGGTGCACGCCGGCGAGCAGATAGCGGGCTCCCACCGCGATGACGACGAAGCAGGTCGTCAGGTAGGCGGCGGTCAGCATGTGCAGGAACCGCCAGTGGAATGTCGGGCTGAAGATGATCTTCAGCCAGTCGTCCGGATAGGCGATCCCGTCGCGCACCACGTGTCCGGCCGGATACTGCATCCAGCTGTTCGCAGACAGGATCCAGAAGGCCGACATCGTGGTGCCAAGCGCGACGCAGATCGCCGCGGTGACGTGCAGCCAGGGCGGCAGCCGGTTCCAGCCGAACAGCAGGATCCCGAGAAACGTCGCCTCCAGGAAAAAGGCGGTCAGCACCTCATAGCCGATCAGCGGCGCCACGACGTTGCCAACGACGTCGGAGAAGCGGCTCCAGTTGGTGCCGAACTGGTAGGACAGCACGATCCCCGAGACCACGCCCATGGCGAAGGAGACGGCGAAGATGTTCGTCCAGAAGCGCGCCTGGTTGTGGTAGTGCTCGCGGCCGGTGCGCCGCCACATCAGCAGGAGTGTCGCGATCCAGGCGGCAAGACCGATCGGGAAGCCCGGGAAAATCATGGGCACCGCGACGGTGAACGCGAATTGGATCCGCGCCAGCATGACCGCGTCCATGTCCAGTTCCATGGCGATCGCCCCGTTCGCAGTGCCAGCGTCGGCCGGAGCCTAGCACGCATGCGGCGAGTCGCCAGTCCCGGAGGACGGAAAAAGGCGGCCTCAGATGCGGTCGAGCGTCCACACCACGATGTCGGTCGCCACCTTGTCGAAGGAGGCGTTGATCGCCGCGACCATGTCGTCGGCGCGGTTGCCTGCAACCGGCGTCGAGGTGGTGAAGGTTCGCGAGGCGACGACGCGGCCGGACTGGTCGCCGACGATCCTGACCGCGATCGTCACCAACGCCACCCCCTGCTGGGTGTCGACGTGGAAGTCGTGGAGGTCGGTGACGAGACCGATGTCGTTGACGACGGCGCCGCCCGGCATGCCGACCGAGCGCACCCGGCCCGAATTGCGGAACGAGTCGATCAGCCTTGCCTGGACGAGCTTCGGCGCCCGGTCGCTCCACTGCGCGCCGCTGAGATAGTTGATCGCGGCAGGCGCGGGACGAACCACGATCCGCTCGCTGTTCAGCGCGCCCACCACCGTCGGCTCGGTCACGGCGAACTGGATATTCGTCGAGCCATTGCCTGGAATCGAGCGCGGCGCCTCGAGGTCGAAGGTGGCCGGTGCCGGCCGTGCGCCGAGCGCGCACCCGCCCGCAAGCAGGGCGCAGGCAAGCATAGCCGATGCCAACCCCGCACGCCGCACTCTGTCCCCCTGCCCCTGCGTCCCGAACCGGACTTTACTCGACACTAGACCGTTTTCGATCACCTAAAATCGCCGGCCCGGATTGTATTCAGGCACGGACGAGCGTCCAGAGATGAATCCGGCCGGATTCCGCTCGATGTTCGAGATCATGCGAGCGATATTGCTCCGGGTCTGCCGCCCTTCCGACTTGAAAGCCTGGAAATCGCGCAGACCCCCTCCGCCATAGCGCTCGATCGTCGCCGTGATCGTGTCGAGCCTCGAGTTCAGGTTGTCGGCCAGCGTCCGGAACGACTTCGCCGCCTCGCTGATATTGGTCATGAAGCCATCGCCCTCGCTCCCGACCATTCCGTCCACCCGCGCCAGCAGCGCGTCGAGCCGTTGCGAGGTCTGGCGCAATTGCGCAGCGGTGGCGGTGGCGTCGTCGATGAACTGCGAGATTTCCTTGTCCTTGCCGGCGAGCGTACCGGTGAACCGGTCGACATTGGCGACAGTTCGCGACAGCGCCTCCGGATCGACCGCGGTCACCACCTTGGCCACGTCGTCGGCGACGCCCTCGAGCCGGGCGGCAAGACTGTTGAGCCGCTCCGCCGCCTCGCCGGCGTTCTCCGCGAGCCTGCTCACCTGGTTGGAATTGGCGGCCAATGCGTCTGTGAAGGTCTTCACGTCGCCCACGATGGCGCGCACATCGTCGGGGCTGATCGCGGCGACGATCGTGTTGAGGTTCTCCGCAAGCGTGTCGATCCGGGCACCGACCT
>JAEYRQ010000616.1 GCA_023435545.1 Pseudomonadota bacterium
GGGTTAGCCGATTTAACTGCCGGTTAACCAAACGCGACCACCTTCGTTGTAGTACTGCGTAACGTTGCCGCGCACACATTTGCCCCCCAGCCCCAAGGCCGTGTGCGCGGCAGCGGAATCCAACCCAGCCGGTTAGCTTCCTTCACAGAAGCCGGTCAGCGGCCGTTCCGCACCCTGCCCGCTACTCACCTAGCCGAAATCACCGAGAGCCTGTCAGCGGCCCTCTGCGGCGCCTTAAATCGCGCCTATTGCAATTGTTGCGCCGAAGCGCAATAATATTACCAGAACCGGTTCTATTGTTGCGCATAGGAGCACACCCGTGAAGCTTCACGACTACCAGGAACAGCGCGCCGCTGCCGTATCGGCCATGCGCGCCATCGCCGACACCGCGGAATCCGAGACGCGGGACTACACCGACGACGAGGATCGCCGCCACAAGGCCCTGAAGGCCGAGATCGCCGACCTGGATCGGAAGATCGAGCGCGCCCGCGACGTGGCGGAAGCCGAGCGCGCCGCGCCCGCCATCATCGCCGGCAACGGCCGTGACGGCGCCTATGAGGATCGCGCCCGTTCGTTCTCGCTGGTCCGCGCCATGAACGCCCGCTTGGGCGATGCCGTCGACGACGGATTCGAGCGCGAGATCAGCGCGGAAGTCCGGCGCCGGTCCGGCCGCACCTTCCAGGGCATCGCGGTCCCGGACGAATACTTCCGTGTCCCCGAGCAGCGCACGCTGACCGTCGCGGGCGACGCGGCGAGCCTTTATCCCACCATGCACCGGGGCGATCTCTATATCGACCTGCTGCGTTCGGCCCTCGTCACCGGGCGCCTTGGCGCGACCGTGCTGGACGGGCTGGTCGGGGATCAGGACATCCCGAAACAGACGGCTTCATCGACCGCGCAGTGGGTTGGCGAGGACGGCGAGATCACCGCGACCGACGCCGACTTCGATGACGTGCACCTCCAGCCCAAGACTGTCGGGGCGATCACGTCCTATTCCCGCCGCACGCTGATCAATGCCGTTCCGAGCATTGAAGCCATCGTGCGCCGGGATCTGGCGGCCGTCATCGCGAACGCGATCGACCTGCAGGCCATGACCGGCGACGGACAGTCGAACCGGCCGACCGGCATCGTCAACGCGGCGAACGTGCATGACGTGACGCTTGCCGGGCCGACCTGGGAACAGGTTCTCGACTTCATTGCCTCGATTCAGTCGGCCGACGCCGATATCGGCTCGATGGGCTGGGCGATGACGCCCAAGGCCGTGAAGGTGTTCCGCAGCACCTTGAAGGAATCCGGCGATGCCGGGGCGGGCTACCTGATGGACCAGCCCGGCAGCCTCGCCGGCTATTCCGCCGTCACCACCACGGCGCTGCCCGACACCGACGGCGGCTCGCCGGCCGAAGACGTCTCAACTGTCATCTTCGGCGCCTGGAGCCAGCTCCTTATCGGCTACTGGTCCGGTGTCGACGTGTTGATCAATCCTTTTGAGGGCAGTGCGTACAGCCGGGGCCGTGTGCTGGTCAGGGCGATGCGCGACGTGGACGTAGCTGTCCGGCATGGCGAGGCCTTCGCCTTCGCCGACGACCTCGACGTGGGCACCGGCGAGTAAGGCCGATGGAACGCCGGGTAGCAGCCGAAGTCCGCGCCGCCGGCCGCAAGCTGGTCGGCTACGCGGCTGTCTTCGGGCAGGATACGCGCATCGCGGACTTCACCGAGATCGTGCTGCCCGGCGCCTTCACCGAGACGTTGCGAGAGGGCCGGGACATCCTGGCTCTCGCCGACCACGACCCGAAGGCGGTGCTCGCCCGGACCCGATCCGGCACGCTCCGCCTGTCGGAAGACGAGCGCGGCCTAGCCTTCTCTATCGACGCACCCGACACGACGGCCGGCCGCGATCTTCTCACCCTTGCCGAGCGCGGCGATATCGGTGGCGCATCGTTCGGCTTCACGGTCGAACCGGCCGGCGAGCGATGGACCGGCGACCGCCGGGAGCTGCGGTCCGTCACACTGCACGAGATTTCAATCGTCCAGTCGCACCCGGCCTATCAGGGGACCGTCGTCCAGGCCCGCCGCCGTGTCGTCCTACCGCCTCGACTCGCCGTCGCCCGTAGGTACCTGGAGACCGTCTAATGGGCTTCCTGTCGCGCATCTTCGGCACCCGCACTGAAACGCGGGCGCAGCCGACTTCATGGGATTTGCTCGCCACCCTGGGCTTTCCGAGCGGAACGGGACAGTACGTCTCGCCGGCCGTCGTGGAGGGGCTGAGCGCGGCTTTCGCGGCCGTCCAGCTCATTGCCCAGACGCTCGGCACGGTGCCGCTCTACATCTACAAGCGGGGATCGGATGGCACCCGGTCCGTGGCCGACAACCACCCCGTCCAGCGACTGTTCGGGACCGCACCGAACGACCTTCAGACCCCGGCCGAGTTCGTCACCGGCATGATGGCGAACTGTCTGCTACACGGCTGGAGCGCGGCGGAGATCGAGCGGGACGGCAGCGGCAGACCGATTGCCCTGTGGCCCGTGCATCCCGGACAGCTCGCAATCGAGCGCATCCCCGGAACCCGCCGCATCCGGTTCCAGATATCCGACGAGGTGGGCACCCGCCGGCTGCTGCCTGGCGAGATGTTCATCCTGAAGGGTCGTTGGGATGATGCCTTCACCCCGCGTTCCCGTCTCGATCGAGCCCGCGAAGCCCTGGGCGGTGCCGTGGCGACCGAACGCTACGCCTCGACCACCTGGAGGAACTTCGCCCGCCCGAGCATGGTGTTCTCGCACCCCGAGCAGATCGGCCCTGACGCGGCCCGCACCCTTCGTGAAAGCCTTCAGAACCTCTATGGCGGCCCGGACCGCGCCGGTTCCGTTGCCGTCGTCGAGGAGGGCATGGATGCGAAGCCGTTCCACACGACCCCGCACGATGCCGAGTTGTCGGAGGCCCGGCGCCTCGCCGTGGTCGAGATATGCCGGATCTTCAACGTTCCGCCGCCCATGATCGCCGCGCTGGAGGATGCGACCTACTCCAACATCTCCGAACAGGTTCGGATGTTCGCCACCGGCACGATCCGGCCGTGGGCGACGATCTGGGAGCAGGCCGTCCGGCGCGACCTTCTGAGCGAGGCGGCGGCCCGCTCCCACGTGGTGCAGTTCGATCTCGACCACCTGCTGCGCGGCGACCTGTTGTCGAGGATGCAGGCCTGGAGGATCGCCCGCGAGATCGGCGCCGTGAACGCCAACGAGGTGCGGGAGGCCGAGGGCTGGGATCCCCGGACCGATCCCGGCGGGAACGAATACTTCGCGCCGTTGAACATGAGCAGCGAACAGAAGGGCGCACCGAAGGAATAGCGCCCATGCTCGCCCGGACGCCATGGACGCCGTTGCCGGAGGTGGCCATGCGGCCGAAGCCTGCACCTCAACCCAAGCTGCCCAAGGGCAAGAGGCGCCACCTAGTCGACGCCGTGGTGCAGATCCTGAAACGCGGCGACCCGACCGTGTTCGCATTCGAGGCATCCTGCCGACACGGGATCCGGCAACAACTATGCCTGCAGGGCTGGTCATGGGCACTGGCCGACGCCACGGCCGCCGACATCGTCGCGGCGGCCCTACGACAGATCGGGGCGAAGCGGCCGACATGGCTTGAAGGGCAACAGGCCCATTTTCAGGACGGCGCCAGCGTCCCACGGGAAAGGTGCCTGGGCTGCGGCAAGCCGCTCCTCGTGGAGATCACCGAGCGGTTCTGCAGTCGGCCGTGCAAGGGCGCCTGGCGGGCGCGGCTCAATGAGCGATGGACCTCCGACACCGAGGCGGCCACGGCAGACGCAGCGAGGATGCTACTATGAGGAACACCGGGAACTTCGCGGACCAGTGGAACGACACCTGTCGAGTATGCGGCATCGACCTGCCGATCGACGCGCCCTCGCACCAGAAGTACTGTTCGGTCGAATGCAGGATGACGGCCCAAGAGGAGGCCGACCTGAAGCGGCGCCCGGCCTACAATGCTCGCCGGAGGCAGGCCCGCCTTGATGCGAAGCGGGATCGCCCGCCCTGTCCCGAGTGCGGCGCACCGATCCCGCCGGAGGCCTCGACGCTGCGGAAGTATTGTTCGACCGCCTGCGAGGCGCGGTTCAACAACCGGGCGAAAGCCGCGCGGGAACGAGCCGTGAGACTCGCCCTGAGGGAGGCGAAGCGGGCGGCGCGGAAGGGGAACGTGTAGCGCAGCATGATGACGGCGAGGCCTGAGGCTTCAGTCGAGGGCACCCTTGCGAAGCAGTGCGTGCCTAGGCATGAATCATCGTCATGCACGAAGCAACTTCCGGTGGACCTGACATTTCGGGGCGCCAGATTGACACCATGCGTTAGAGGCGTCATACTGGCACCACGATGGAAAAGAAAGTCGACCTCAGGCTCCGCCTTCCCGCCGATCTGCACGCCCGACTCGTCGAGTCGGCCCGTGGCAACTCGCCGGTCAACAGCCTTAACCACGAGATCATTCAGAGGCTGGAGGCGTCTTTCACGGCGGATACGGCCGTGGGGGAAATGGTGGCGAGGACGGAGGCATTGCTGCGAGAAGTCCGCTCGTCCCGGGGCCGGCTGGAGTCGGAACTCCTCAGGAT
>JAEYRQ010000089.1 GCA_023435545.1 Pseudomonadota bacterium
CGGTGCGGTTGTGGCGGCCGGCTGCGGCGTCGGGCCGGCTTACCGATGCCCCACATCGGCTGCGCCGTCGCTCCTTGCATCCGACTCCCCACAACCGCATCGTGGCCGTGACCAATTACCAAACGGGCTCTAACCATGCCGACGTCCGCGCGACCCATCGTCTTGGTGGCGGCCTGCGCGCTCGTCGACGTCGATGGGCGGGTGCTGATCACGCGACGACCCGAGGGCAAACCCTTGGCAGGGCTGTGGGAATTCCCCGGCGGAAAGGTCGAGCCGGGCGAGCGTCCTGCCGATGCGCTGATCCGCGAACTCGCCGAGGAACTGGGAATCGAGGTTAAGGACGCCTGCCTCGCTCCGCTGACCTTCGCCAGCCACGATTACGAGAATTTTCACCTCCTCATGCCACTGTTCGTCTGTCGACGCTGGTCGGGCGAGGTAAGACCCCTGGAGGGGCAGGAGATCGCCTGGGTACGACCGGTCAGGCTCGGAGACTATCCGATGCCGCCGGCCGACATCCCGCTGGTGCCGATGTTGCGCGACTTGCTGTAAGCGCGCGGCAACAGGAGGCTGGAATGATAGCTCGGCAATTTGCGGACCGCGCGAGGGGTTTCCTCTGGGACGACAGTGGCGCCACGGCGATCGAGTACGCGCTGATCGCGGGCAGTATCTCCATCGTGATCGTGACACTCGTACTGCAGACGGGCGAGGCGGTGCAGGACAAGTTCCAGGCCGTCGCCGACGGCTTCAACGACCTCAACTAGCCGGCCCACCGCCGGTCTTCTCGCCCGCAGGCAGTTCCCTGGTGCCCAGTGCATCGGCAAGGCGCATCCTGGCCGAACCGGGCCGCAACGGCTGCTGCTGGCTGTCGTGCGGTGCCCATCCCGACAGATGCACGAACTCGAAACTCGCCCGTACGCGGCCGTCCGCATCGGCATGGCGGTCGGCATAGACTTCGAGCGCCTGCACGAGTACATCGCGCCGCAGCGGCTTGCGGCTGCGACCGGAGAGCACGTTGGTCCATCCCATCGCCCTGAGGTCGCGCAGCAGCCGGAAGGGATCGCCGTATCGCACGGTCAGGGTGTCGGTATCCACCACGGGGAGGGCGAAACCCGCCCGCTGAAGCAGTCCGCCGGCGTCACGAACGTCCAGGAAGGGGTCGACACGGGGGCTCGCCCCGCCAAGCAGGTCCGCTTCTGCCTGGAGCAGGCTCGCGCGAAGCTCGCGCAGCGTGCCGCCGCCGAACAGGACGGCGAGAAACAGACCGTCGGGCTTCAGTGCCCGCCGGACCTGCGCCAGCGCGCCCGGCACGTCGTTGACCCAGTGCAGCGAGAGCGGCGAGACGACAAGGTCGAGGCTTTCCTCCGCGAAGGGCAATACCTCCTCGTCCGCCGCCAAATTGGGCGGCGGCAAATTCGGTAACAGGGCGGAGCAGCTCTCCGTCGAGACCACCGTGCCGATCCTGTCGTTGTGGGCCAGCGCGCGCGGCAGCCTGCCGTCCTGTGCGCCGAGGCACACGGCAAGGGAGAAATCGCGCAGCACCACGGCAAGCCGGTCGGCGATCGCGCCGCAGGCTTCAGCCAGCAGAAAATCCGCATCCGCCAGCGTCGCAGACGCGCGGGCACGCCGGCGGGCGAGCAGTGCACGGTCGAAGACATGACGCGTGTCGGGGGTGTGGTCGGTCAAGCTCTGGGTCCGGTCAGCTTCCTGCCGGAGATATGACGCGGACGGCGCCCGAAGTCGACTGGGCGGCGCAGGAGGGCAGGCGGCGGCGGCCGCTTGACGCCGCAGACCAGCAGTCCGACCCTTGGTATCTGGACCGGGAGAGACGGGCGGTGGCGATTGCCGGCACGATGATCGGGCGCGATGCCGGGCGAAGGCTCGCCGGGCTCGTCGGTGCGCTGGTCGATGTGCTGCTGCCGCCGCGATGTCCTGCCTGCCAGGGTGCCGTCGCCGCCCCGGGCCTGTGCGCAACCTGCTGGGCGCGCACGCAGTTCATCGCTGCCCCCCTGTGCGAGCGACTTGGCACGCCGTTCGCCTACGACGCGGGGCCGGGGATCGTCAGTCCGGCGGCGGTGGCCGACCCGCCGGCCTACGGCAGGGCGCGTGCCGTTGCACGCTATGACGGACCGGCGCGTGCGCTCGTCCACGCGCTGAAATTCCGCGACCGGATGGAGACGGCCAAGCTCATGGCGATGCTGATGTCGCGGGCGGGCGCCGAGCTGATCGCGGACTGCGACGTGGTGGTGCCGGTGCCGCTGCATCGCCGGCGCCTGTTCTCCCGCCGCTTCAACCAGTCGGCGCTCCTGGCGGCGGAGCTCGCCCGGCTTTCCGGTCGCGATTTCGAGGCTACCGCAGTCATCCGCGTGCGGGCGACGCGGCAGCAGGTGGGCCTGAGCGCACGCCAGCGGCGTCGGAACGTCGCGGGAGCATTCCGCGTTCTGCCGGAGACACGTCCGTTGATCGAAGGGCGGCGCGTTCTCCTCGTCGACGACGTGCTGACGACGGGAGCGACCGCTGACGCCTGCGCGAGAGTCTGTCTGCGCGCCGGCGCGACTTCCGTGGATGTGCTGGTCTTCGCCAGGGTTGTGGCGGAGACGTGAACGAACATATATCCATTTGCCCGGAACTGGCCGGCGTAGAGGTTGAGGATAATGGCCCGCATCGTCGTCTACACAACGCCCTTCTGCCCCTACTGCCTGGCGGCGAAGCGCCTGCTCGCCGCCAAGGGAGTGGCGTTCGACGAGATCGACGTCAGCGCCGATCCGCAGCTGCGCGCCGAGATGACGCAGCGTGCCGGTGGCCGCAGGACGGTTCCGCAGATCTTCATCGACGACACGCATGTCGGTGGCAGCGACGACCTGCACGCGCTCGACCGGCAGGGCCGGCTCGACGTGCTGCTGGCGGCGGCCTGAGGCGGGCTGGCCGATGATCCGCTACGCCCTGACCTGCGACGGCGAGCATTCCTTCGAAGGCTGGTTCCGCGACAGTGCGGCCTTCGACCTGCAGAAGAACGCCGGGGAGGTGGCCTGCCCGGTCTGCGGGTCGGTCTCGGTGGAGAAGGCGCTCATGGCGCCGGCGGTTTCGACCCGGCGGACCGAGACGACAGTGCCGGTGGCCGCCGCGAACCCTGCCACGCCCGATCCGAAACTTTCCGAGATGGTCGAGGCGGTGCGGCGGCTGAAGCAGCACATCGCCGAAACCTCGGAATATGTGGGCGAGCGCTTTCCCGAGGAAGCGCGCAAGATGCACTACGAGGAGGCCGACGCGCGTGCCATCCACGGGGAGGCGAGCCTTGAGGAGGCTCGCGCCCTGCTGGAGGAAGGGGTCTCGATCCTGCCGCTGCCGACCCTTCCGGAAGAGCGGAACTGACGCCTCTCCGTCCCCTGCCGCTGGGTAGGCGCGTTAGGCGGACCCCGGCTTCTCCGAAACGAGCATGTAATTGACGTCGGTGTCGCGCGACCTGCGCCATTCGTCGGAGAGCGGCGCGTAGACGACGCCGGTCAGGTCCACGATCCTCAGCCCTGCCGCGGCGAGCCCATCCTCGACTTCGTCCGGCGTCAGGAACCTGTCCCACTGATGGGTGCCGCGCGGGAGCCAGTTCAGTACGTATTCGGCGCCGACGATGGCCAGAGCGAAGGCCTTCAGCGTTCGGTTGATGGTGGCGAGGAAGAGCAGGCCCCCGGGCCGCACCATCTCGCCGCACGCCTTCAGGAAGGCGTCGACGTCGGCGACGTGCTCGATCACCTCCATCGCCAGCACCGCGTCAAATCGTTCACCGGCGGCCGCCAAGGCCTCCGCCGTGGTGGCGCGGTAGTCGATGGCGAGGCCGGCACCTCCCGCATGGACCCGGGCCGTGCCGATGTTGCGCTCGGAGGGGTCGGCACCGACCACCTCGGCGCCGAGTCGCGCCAGCGGCTCGCACAAGAGACCGCCGCCGCAGCCGATGTCGAGAAGGCG
>JAEYRQ010000075.1 GCA_023435545.1 Pseudomonadota bacterium
GACCCTGCAATAGGAGAGCAGCCCCTCCAATCCCTTCTCGCGGCCGAAGCCCGATCTCCGGTTGCCGCCGAACGGCACCTCGATTCCGCCCGCGAAGTATTCGTTGATGTAGACCTGACCGGCGTCCACGTCGCGGGCAAAGCGATGCGCCTTCGCGAAATCCCGGGTGTGGATCCCGGCGACCAGCGCGTAGGCGGTCGCATTGGCGACCGCGACGGCCTCCTCGAAGTCCTCGACCACCTGAACCGCCAGCACGGGACCGAAAATCTCGTCCTGCGCGACAGGATCTTCGGGCGGGACCCGGTCGACGATCGTCGGCTCGAAGAACCAGCCTGTTCCGGTCGCGGGATCGACGGTGGTGTCGCCGCCCGTCAGGACTGCCAGACCGCGGGCGCGTGCGGCCGCCACGAAACCGGCGATCCTGTCGAGTTGCTCCCGCGAGTTGACCGGCCCGAGCGGCGGATCGGTCAGGCCGTGGCCGAGCGCCAGCGTCTTCGCGTGTGCGACCAGCCGCTCCAGGAACTGCTCGTGGATGCGCCGCTCGACGATCAGGCGCGAGCCCGCCGAACACACCTGCCCGGCGTGCTCGAAGATCGCACCCGCGACGTCCGGCACCGCCCGGTCGATGTCGCAGTCCGCCAGCACGACGTGCGGCGATTTCCCCCCGAGTTCCAAGACCACGCGGGTGATGTTGGCGGCTGCCGACGACATCACCCGTGCGCCCGTCGCGACGGAGCCGGTGAAGGTCACGTGATCGATGTCCGCATGGGCGACCAGCGGTGCCCCTGCTGCTTCGCCGGTGCCCGTGACGACATTGAGCACGCCCGCTGGCAGCCCCGCCCGGTACAGGATGTCGGCGAGCATCAATGCCGTGAACGGCGTCTGCTCAGCCGGTTTGGCGACGACCGTGCAGCCTGCCGCGAGCGCCGGGGCCATGCCTCGGGCGGCCGTCGAGATCGGGAAGTTCCATGGGATGATCTGGGCTGCGACCCCCACAGGTTCCATCACCGTCCAGGCGAGATGATCGCGTCCGAGCGGGATCGACCGTCCCTCCAGCTTGTCGCAGGCACCGGCATAGTATTCGAACGCCCGCGCCGCACCGGCAACGTCGCCGCGCGCCTCCCGCAGCGGCTTGCCGCTGTCCAGCGTCTCGGCCACCGCCAGCCTGCCGGCCTCCTCACGGATGATGGTGGCCGCGCGCATCAGGATGCGGCCGCGTTCGGCCGGCTTCACGTCTCGCCACGGGCCGGTCAGCGCCGCCCGCGCCGCCGCGACCGCTGCACCGACATCCTCCGCGTCGCCGGCGGTGAAACTGGCGAATGCCCGCCCCGTCCCGGGATCGAAGCTTTCCATTCGGTCGCCGGAGACGGCCTCGACGAACCGGCCGCTGATGAAGTGGCGGTTCGGCAGTCCGGCCAGCGTGCCGGTGCTGCGCGCCTCGGCGAGACAGGTGTCGAGATCTGTGGCCACGGCGTCAGTCCAGTTCGCTCTGCTGGTGCGCCGCGCGGGCGAGCCATCCCTCGTCGATCTCGATCCCCCAGCCAGGGTCGGAGGGGATCGTCACCATCCCGTCCCGGACGACATAAGGATCATTGCGGAACAGCCCATACTGCCAAGGATAGTAGTCCTCCTCCTCGATCGATAGTTCCAGGTATTTCCCCGCGTTCGGAATGGCGCCGAGGAGATGCATGGTGAACAGCGTCACCATTGACAGGTTGGCGCTGTGCGGCGTGCAGGGCAGCCCGGCGGCTTCCGCCATCTCCGCCACTTTGAGGGTGCGCACCATGCCGCCGAGATAGCAGACGTCCGGCTGCACCACGTCGACGGCCCGCATCCCGATCATGTGCCGCCAGGTCGACAGGTCGCAGTCCTGTTCGCCGCCGGTCACCGCGATGTCGAGCGCGACGGCAACCTCGCGGGTCTGCTCCAATTCCCAGTATGGGCAGGGCTCCTCGTAATGCTCGACGCCGTGGTCCTCCAGCATCCGGCCGACCTCGATGGCACGCGCCGGGGAGAAGCCGCTGTTGGCATCCGCCAGCAGCGCGACATCGTCGCCGAGCGCCCGGCGGATCGCCGGGATGATCGCCTCGGTGCGGCCCGGCCACTCGTCGATGTCGTGGCCGCATTCGGCGCCCACCCGGAACTTGAAGGCATCGAAGCCGTGCCAGTCGCGCAGCCGGATGAACCGCTCCGCCTCGTCCTCGGGTGTGATGTCGCGCTTCATCGAAGAGGCATAGGCCCGCAGCCGCTGCGGCGTGCCGCCCAGCAGTTCGCAGACGCTCTGGCCCTCGAGCTTGCCGCGCAGGTCCCAGAGCGCGGTGTCGAGCCCGGCCATCGCCCGGCGCAGATAGGAGCCGGGGAACTTGTGCTCGCGCTCCGGGATGATCGCCATCAGCCCCGCGATGTCGAACGCGTCGGCACCCAGGGCCCAGGGGGCCACCTGGCGGTGCATGACCAGCGCCGTGATATCGGCATTGTACGGGGACACCTGGCCCCAGCCCTGTGCACCGGATTCCGCTGTAACCCTGACGAAGCCGACATGACGGGTGGAGAAGGTTTCGATCCGCTCGATCTGCATGGGTTCCGCCCGCAGCTTGCACGGCCTCGCCGCGACGGCGTCCGCGTTGACTGCCACCCCTAGGCGTGGATTGGATTGGTGCTAAGGTCCATTCAGGACATTTCACCGGGCCAATCGGCCGCTGCAACGGGGGAGGCTGGATGGTCAAGCGCACGGGTGGGGCGCTGCTGCTGTCGCTGTCGATCGACCGCGGGTCGGGCCGCCCCGTCGGCACCCAGCTTCTGACCGCGCTGCGCGAGATCATCCTGAGTGGCGGCCTCGCCCCCGGCGAACGGCTGCCCGCCAGCCGGACGCTGGCGAAGGACATCGGTCTCTCGCGCACCACCGTCATCGAGATATATGACCGCCTGTGCGCCGAGGGGCTGACCGAGGCGCGCGTCGGGGCGGGGCCCGACGAGGCGGCGGCGCGGGGGGGGGGGGGGGGG
>JAEYRQ010000179.1 GCA_023435545.1 Pseudomonadota bacterium
CTGCGTGATGCCGGGCTCCGCAGAATCTGTCATCAGCCCAATGGATTGAGCCGGGAAGCCGCACTCAGCCGGCAAGAAACTCGCGATAGCGTCGCATGGTCTGCGCGGCCGCGGTCGGCTCTGGATCCGGCCACCACACGGTCGTGGGTGTCTCCTCCACCGTCACGACATCCGGCCGGCCGAGCCGCGCGGCCTCCGACAGCCCGTCCTTCAACATGTCCTCAGGCCCCGCGCAGACCAGCGTGGGGCGCGTCAGCAGCGGCATCCGCGTGCGCGTGTCGTAGGAGAATGCCGAGCGGTAGGCGCCGTCATAGGTCTCGCCGCTCTCCAGGATGCCGACGGCGTACTTGTGAAGTTCCTCCGCGCCCGGCACGCCGAGTTTGCGCGCTGCGGCGCGGTCGACCCGATACCAGGGCCAGAACATGAAGAGGTCGCGGCGCCAGTTCCAGACGAGCGGCAGGTGAAGGCCCCACTTGTCCGGGCGGATCGCTGGAAAGTAGTTGGCGAGCAAATCCTCCTCGAAGTCCTTGGAGATGAAGACCGGGCCTTCCATCACCAGCCGCCCGACCCGTCCGGGCGCGGTGACCGCCATTTCGAGCGCCACCAGCGCGCCGGTGTGCGAGCCCCAGATGTCGACCTCCTCGAGGCCGAGCGCGTCGAGGAGCGCGATCATGTCCTCGGCGAGCGTCTCGATCGTCACCTTGCGACGCGACTTGTCGGAAAGCCCGTTGCCGGGATAGTCGACCGCGAAGACACTGCGGCCGTCTGCGAGCCCGGAGATCACCGGCGCGAACTGGGCGCAGGATCCGCCGCCGGTGGGGATCACTAGCGTTGGCCTCCCCCCTGCCCCGGCACGGCGGAGATGCATGCGTCCGTTCGCGGTGTCCACATACTGGTGCCAGATCGAACGACCGGGCATCGGCGCCGTTTCCCGGAGGATGGACCGAGCGTCCGGCAGGGTGATCTGCGCAAGTGCTGCCGGCAGATCGACCGTCAGGGACACGGCCCGTCCCGTCCCCGGACCCATCGCGCGCATGGCCTCGCTGCAGCAGCGCCAGGCGGCCGCGAAGCGCTGTGGCCGCACCATCGCCGCGACGAAGGTCTCCGACAGCGCCGCATCGTCCGGCAGCGGCTCGCCCGCCGTTGCCGGCTGGCCGCGGTCGGCGGGATCGAGCAGGTGCCGGTCGCGCAGGAACGACCACAGCGACGTCAGGTGCGTGCCGTCCTGACGCGGGGCGAGATCGCCCGGATCGATGTGGCTAACTGCCCAGGCCCGCGACGTGTCCGCGCCCACCATGACCAGATGTATGGGATCAGCCGGCATTCGGTCTGCGAGCAGCGCGGCGATCGGGCAGGACAACTCGAAGCCCGCGAGCACACAGGGCTCGTCGCCGAGCCAGGCGAGCGCCTCGGCCACCGCCCAGGCCGCCTCGTCGGCACCTGTAAATGAGACCTCCGACGATCCGCCGATGCCCGGCAGTTCGATGACCGTGACGCGCCATGCGGGCAGCAGATCCGCAAGCCGCCGCGCCGTCAGAGAAGCTGCATTCGTCAGTCCCGCCAGCGCGACGAGGTTTGGTCCCCTGCCCGCCTGCCAGAGCCGAACCTGGCCGCGCGACGTGGTGACGTAGTGCGGACGGGGTTCCGCCATGGCTTCCTCCGTATCGACTTCAGGCGCCGAGATAGGCGGCCTTGACCCGAGGATCCTCGAGCAGGACCTCCGCCTTCTCCTCGAGCACGATCGTCCCGGTTTCGAGCACGTAGCCGCGGTGGGCGAGCCGGAGGGCGAGGTCCACCCGCTGCTCGACGAGCAGGATGGTGATGCCGGCCTCGTGCAGGTTGCGGATCGTGTCGGCGAGCAGATCGACCATGATCGGGGCGAGGCCGAGCGAGGGCTCGTCCAGCATCAGGCAGCGCGGATTGGCCATCAGCCCGCGGGCGATCGCCAGCATCTGCTGCTGTCCGCCGGACAGAGTGCCGGCCTTCTGGTCGCGCCGCTCGACGAGGATCGGGAACAGTTCATGCACCCAGTCGATCCGCTCGGAATGGCTCCGCCCCCCGGCATGGGCGCGGATGCCGCCGAGTTCGATGTGCTCGCGCACGGTCATGTCGGGGAACAGCAGCCTGCCCTCCGGCACGTGCACGACGCCACGGCCGATGATCTCGTGCGGCTGGGCGCCGTCGATGCGCTCGCCTGCGAAGGTGATCGTCCCCGACACCGGGCGCAGCAGGCCCGAAATCGTCTTCAGCGTCGTGGTCTTGCCGGCGCCGTTCGACCCCACAAGCGTCACCACCTCGCCGGCGGCGACCTTCATCGACAGGCCGTGGATGACCTCGCGCCGGCCGTAGCGGACCACAACGTCGTTCAGTTCAAGCACCGACCGCCTCCCGTCCAAGGTAGACCCGGATGACGTCCGGATTGTCGACCACTTCGCGCGGAGTACCCTCGGCGATCTTGACGCCGTGGTCGATGACGACGACGCGGTCGCAGACGCCCATCACCACGCGCATGTGATGCTCGACCAGCAGGATCGAGACGCCTTCGTCGCGAATGCGTTTGATCATGCCGACGAGGCGCTGGCCCTCCTCCGGGTTCATGCCGGCGGCAGGCTCGTCGAGCAGCAGCAGCCGCGGCTCGGCGGCGAGCGCGATGGCAATCTCGAGCCGCCGCTGCTCGCCGTAAGACAGTGCGTCTGCCAGGACGGCGGCGCGCTTGTCGAGCTCGACGAAGCGCAACGCCCGCATGGCCGACTCGCGGACCGCCGCCTCCTCATCGCGCCAGAGGGAGGTCCGGAAGATCGAGGCTGTCCATCCGGCCTGCTTGGTGCGATAGGTCGCTGCCCGGACGTTGTCGAACGCCGACAGCGATGGGAACAGGCTGGTGATCTGGAAGGTGCGGGTCATGCCGAGCCGCGCCATCCGGTCCGCCCGCATGCCGGTGCAGTCGTTGCCGTCAAAGATCACCGTGCCCGAGGTCGGCGGCATCGAGCCGGCGATGACGTTGAAGAACGTGGTCTTGCCGGCGCCGTTGGGACCGATGACTCCGAGAATCTCGCCCCGTCGTACGTCAAGCGTGACATCCGAGACCGCGGTAAGCCCGCCGAAGGCCTTGGTGAGGCCGTTGACCTCGAGGATCGGACGCTCGCTCATCGACCGACTCCCTCGCCAGGTGCGACCGGCGTCGTCTCCGGATCCCCGAACACGCGCCGCCACAGGCTGACGATACCGCCTGGCAGGAAGATCACCGACAGGGTGAGCAGGGCGGCGAAGATCACCATCCGCATGGGGCCGACCGCCCGCAACAGTTCCAGCAGCCCGACATAGATCAGCGCGCCGATGATCGGCCCCGCGATCGTGCCCCTGCCGCCGACGATCACCATGATGATCAGCGCAGCCATGTAGTGCAGGCTCATGACGTCGGGGGTAATCACCGTCATGTAATGGGCATAGAGCGCGCCACCGATGCCGGCGACAGCGGTCGCCACGACGAAACCGAGCAGCTTCATCCGGAAGACGTCGATGCCGAGCGAGGCGGCCAGCGGGGCGTTCTCGCGGGTGGCGATGAACGCCCTGCCTGTGCGGCTGGTCATCAGCGCCTGGCAGACATAGGCGAAGGCGATCACGAAGATCAGCGCCAGGTAGTAGTACTCGCGCGCGCTGGTGAAGGAGTGGAAATCACCTAGCGCCAGGCGGGGAATGTTGGAGATGCCCATCGGCCCGCGGGTGAGGTCCACCCAGTAGTTGGTGATCGTGTAGATGATCGAGCCGAAGCCGAGGGTCAGGATCGCGAACTGCGGGCCGACGATCCGCAGCGATACATAGCCGATCACGAAGCCGAACATCCCCGCGATCACACCGGCGAGGACGAGACCGATCACCCCGGGAACGCCGAGGTCCATCCCCATGATCGCCGCCACATAGGCGCCGATGCCGAAGAAGGCGGCATGGCCGAAGCTGAGTTCGCCGATGTAGCCGACGATGATGTTGAGGCTAAGCGCCAGGAGCGAGAACAGCATCCAGAGCACCAGCAGGTGATGGTAGTAGGTGTTGCCGGTCAGCAGAGGCAACACCAGCGCCGCAGCAACCAGCACAATGGGAACGATCGCGCGCTGCACGGTCAGACCCTCCGGGCGTGGCCGAACAGGCCCTGCGGCCGCCACAGCAGCACGATGATGATGATGGCGTAGCCGATCGCCTGGGCGAAGCCGAGCGAGATATAGCCGCCGGCAAGCGACTCGACGACGCCGAGCGCGAGGCCGCCGATGAGCGCGCCGGGGATGCTGCCGAGTCCACCGAGAATGACGACAATGAAGCCCTTCAGCACCGCCCAGCTGCCGACCGTCGGGAAGATCATCGAGGTCGGGCCGACCAGTGCACCCGCCAGCGCAGCCAGGCCGCAGGCGAGGATGAAGGTCACGGTGTAGACGTTGCGGATGTTGACACCGGTCAGCGCCGCACCTTCCGGGTTCTGCGCCGTCGCCCGCATCATCCGGCCCATCGAGGTGTGGCGGATGAAGAGATAGAGGCCCACCAGGACAACCACGCCGACGGTGAAGATCAGCGCCCGCTGCTGCGTCATGATCACCGGTCCGAGCTCGACGATCTCGTCGGCAAAGGGGCTCGGGATATACTTCGGATCCGCACCGAAGATCAGCTCGCCGCCATTGGTGAGCAGCAGCGCCAGACCGAGACTCGACAGCAGCACGGTGAATTCGTGTTCTCGTCGGAGAGGCCAGAAGAACAGCCGGTTGGCGAGGATGCCGAGCACGGCGACCCCGAACGTCGCCACGACGGCGGCCGAAATGTAGTCGAGCCCGAGGAGTTGCGCGGCGAAGAAGGTGAAGAACGCGCCGAGCATGTAGAACTCGCCGTGGGCGAAATTGATGATGTGCAGCACCCCGAACACGAGGGTCAGGCCGGTGGCGATCAGCACGTAGGTCATGCCGTTCACCAGGCCGTTCGTGATCTGCTGCATCAGAACCACGTAGTCCATGAG
>JAEYRQ010000198.1 GCA_023435545.1 Pseudomonadota bacterium
ACCTTGCGCCGCACCTTCGGGTCGGAGATCCGCAGGAAGGCCTTGTTCAGCTGAAGGCCTTCGGCACTGGAGATGAAGTCGACGACGAAGCGCTCGGATTCGGTCTCGCCGAAGCCGTCGCGCGGCGGTGCGGTTCCCGGTGCATCCTCGTAGAAGAAGGAGACCGGCACGCCCAGCACCTGGCCAATGTGGTAAAGGCGGCTGGCGCCGATCCTGTTGGTGCCCTTCTCGTATTTCTGCACTTGCTGGAAGGTTATGCCAAGCTGCTCTCCGAGCTTCTCCTGGCTCATGCCGATGAGGACACGCCGAAGCCTGACACGGCTGCCGACATGGACGTCTATGGGGTTGGGTGCCTTACGACTCATTTTGTTGACGTGTTTCTTTTGCGCTTTGGATTCCGCCATCCGGCGGGCCGTTCCGGTTGCCTGTGGGTTCCCTGCCCGAGAGGCGGACAGGGTGCGGGTTGCAGATGCGACACTACGTCAATTTGCGATCGGTACAAACCGGCGCGCTGACGCTCGCATCTATTGAGTAGGCTAAATTATTCAACCGGAATCGCAAACCGTTCTCTGCGCCTAAAAGGCAGAAATGTGAACAAGACGAACAACCCGAGGCTTGTGATCACAAATATGTTGCCCCAGGCGGAATAAGCTGTTGCCGGCAGCGGCTCGGGCAGGGCGCTGTCGATGACGCCGCGCACGCCGAGGTCGAGCCGGCGCTGCATCCTGCCGTAGGGATCGATCACCGCCGAGATGCCGGTGTTGGCCGCCCGCACCAGCGGCAGGCCCTCCTCAACCGCGCGCACACGGGCCTGGCGAAGGTGCTGCCAGGGTCCCGGCGTATCGCCGAACCAGCCGTCATTGGTGACGTTCAGAATCCAGCCGGGTCGTTCACCGGGCGGAACGACGCCGCCGGAGAAGATTACCTCGTAGCAGCCCAGCGGAACGAAACGCGGCGCCGGCCCCGCCGCCATCGTGCGAGCGAAGGTACCGGCCGTGAAGCCGCCGGCGACCCGTGTCAGGGGTTCAAGTCCGATGGATTCGAGCAAATCCGCGAAGGGCAGGAACTCGCCGAAGGGCACCAGCCTGACCTTGTCGTAGCCGTCGACGACGGTTCCCGCATGATCGATCACCAGCACGCTGTTGTAGAGCCGGTAGCCCTGCGCCACCGACGGGTCGCGCTCGATGCGCTGCATGCCAGTGACAAGGGTGGTCGTCTCCGGCAGCAACGCGGCGATCGCCGGCAGCGCCGCCGGTTCCGTCTCGAACAGGAAGGGCAGGGCCGATTCCGGCCAGATCAGGATGTCGACATCGGCGACGCCCATCGAATCAGGCGATGTCGCGAGATCGCTGAGCGCGAGATAGTCCGCGAAGATGGCGTTGCGGTTCTCCGGCTTCCACTTCCGGGACTGGTCGATCGACGGCTGGACGATCCTCAGTCGAATGCCGTCGACCATCGCCACATCGGCCTGGCCGAGACGCAAGGCGCCGAAGCCGACGAGACCGGCCAGGACCGCCACACCGGCTATCGGCACGGCCACGCGCGCGCGACGGGAGCCCGGACCGGCAAGCGCGGCGGGGCTGGCGAAGATGAAGCACGCCAGCACCGTCAGCCCGTAGATGCCGACGAGGCTGGCCGCCTGCATCATCGCCGGGGTGACGGCGAGGGCATAGCCGAACACGCTCCAGGGAAAGCCGGTCAGCAGGTGTCCGCGGGCGATGTCGGCGACGGCCAGGCCGAACGCGAAGGCAAAGATGCGCTGCGGACCCTGCCGCCAGAGAACCCGGGCGACGGCAGTACCGGCGGCGGTGAACATGGCGAGCCCCGCCGGCAGCGCGGCGACCGCGAAGGGCATCATCCAGCCGAAGACGTCGGCGTCGACCAGGAAGGCGCGTCCGATCCACCACAACCCGGCCAGAAAGTAGCCGAAGCCGAAGCACCAGCCGACCCATGCGGCGGACAGCACCGCGCCCAGCCGACCGCCGCGCCCGGACACCACGGTCCCATCGATGAGCCAGACCAGGACGGGAAAAGTGAGGAACAGGACCGGGAACAGGTCGTAGGGAGGCATCGCCAGCGCAGAAAAGGCGCCCGTCAGGAGCGCGATCAGGGCCCGGCGCCAGCCCCAGGACACGATGAATCGGCTGGCCAATCCCTCGAGCACGTCGGTCGTCCGCCCCCGGTCGGCTCAGGCGGCGTCGGATCGGGCAGCCGGACGGTCGCGCCGGCCGGTCCTCGGCTGGCCCGCCAGTCGCCGCTGGATCCGCACCCGCTTCACCCGGCGCGGATCTGCGTCCAACACCTCGAATTCGTAGCCGCCCGGGAACTCGATCAGTTCGCCGCGGACCGGCACCCGGCCCACCCTGTTGAACAACAGGCCGCCGAGCGTGTCGATCTCCTCCATCAGATCGCCGATGTCGAGCCCATCGCCGAGGGCTGCCTGCAGTTCCTCCAGTGGCGTGCGGGCATCCGCCACAAAGCTGCCGTTGCCGGCCGGCTCGATCATCGGCGCGCTCGCCTCGTCGTGCTCGTCCTCGATGTCGCCGACGATCTCCTCGACCAGGTCCTCGATCGAGACCAACCCGTCGGTGCCGCCGTACTCGTCGACCACGATGGCCAGATGAATGCGGGTCGTCTGCATCTTCACCAGGAGGTCACCGGCCGGCATCGAGGGCGGCACGTACAGCACATCGCGCACGAGGCCGGCCTCCTCGATGGTGGTCTTCAGCGGTACGCGCCGGAAGTCGAGGCCGCCGGCCGGCCGGTTGCGCCGTCCCGCCAGTTCCTCCTCGCCGAGCGTCGCCCTCTCGCCCATCCAGCCGAGCAGATCCTTGATGTGCACCATCCCGGCCGGATCATCGAGCGTCTCTCGATAAACCGGAAGCCGCGAATGGCCGGCCTCACGGAATTCGCGGATCAGCTCAGCGATCGAGGCCGCCGTCTCGACCGCAACGATGTCGGCGCGGGGAACCATCACGTCGTCGACGCGCAGTTCCTTCAGGCCGAGGACATTGCGCAACATCGAGCGCTCCTCGGCGGAGAAGGTGGCGATGCCGGTCTCCTCCAGCGCACCCTCGAGGCTCTCGCGCAGCGAGGCGGAAGCGCGCCGCGCGAAGAGGGTGCGCAGCCGGGCGACGAGAGAACCTGGTGGGGCTGATTGTGCGGGGGCCGCAACGG
>JAEYRQ010000199.1 GCA_023435545.1 Pseudomonadota bacterium
GTGCGATCGTGTCGCGGGACTGTCTCCTTGCCATTTGATACGGGTCGCCCGCCGAAGGCGGGCTGTCAAGGGGCCGCCGGCGCACAGCTCATCCGGTTGCGCCTCATCCGGCGAGCCTGTATCTAGGCGCGCGCGGCGGGGCGGGTGCCCGCCGCCAGCGTCCCATCCACGATAAGCCGCGATCCGATCGAGACCGAGCCATGTCCCGCATCGTCATGAAGTTCGGCGGAACCTCGGTCGCCGACATCGAGCGGATCCGCAACGTCGCGCGTCACGTCAAGCGCGAGTGCGATGCCGGCCACGAGGTTGCGGTGGTGGTCTCGGCGATGGCGGGGGCGACCAACCAGCTCGTTGCCTGGACGCGCGAGGCGGCAGCCATCCATGATGCGCGCGAATACGATACCGTGGTCGCCTCGGGCGAGCAGGTCACGGCCGGCCTGCTGGCGATCGTGCTGCAGCAGATGGGCGTCTCCGCCCGCTCCTGGCTCGGCTGGCAGATTCCGATCCGCACCGATGCCGCGCACGGCGCGGCGCGCATCGCGGACATCGCCGGCGATATCCTCATAGACCGCCTGCGGCAAGGCCAGGTCGCCGTGATCGCCGGGTTCCAGGGCATCGGGCCGGACAACCGGATCACCACGCTCGGCCGAGGCGGGTCGGACACCAGTGCCGTCGCGATCGCCGCGGGCATCAGGGCGGACCGCTGCGACATCTATACCGATGTCGACGGCGTCTACACCACCGATCCGCGCGTGGTCCCGACGGCGCGGCGGCTCGATCGCGTCGCCTTCGAGGAAATGCTCGAGATGGCCTCGCTGGGCGCCAAGGTGCTGCAGGTGCGCTCCGTCGAGCTGGCGATGATCCACGGCGTCCGGACCTTCGTGCGCTCAAGCTTCGAGGCGCCCGACGCTCCCCAGACCGGCCACGGCAACCTGCCGCCCGGCACTCTCATCTGCGACGAGGACGAGATCGTGGAAAAGCAGATCGTCACCGGCATCGCCTTCTCCAAGGACGAGGCCAAGATCACGCTCCGGCGCGTCGCCGACAAGCCCGGAGTCGCCGCGAGCGTGTTCGGTCCGCTGTCGGACGCGAACATCAATGTGGACGTCATCGTACAGAACGTCTCTGCCGACGGCCGCCACACGGACATGACCTTCACTGTGCCGCGCGCGGATTTCGAGCGTTCCCTAGAGGTCATCAGGTCAGCGGCGGCCGAGATCGGCTACGAGGAGGTGTCGGGCTCGGCCGACGTGGTCAAGGTGTCGGTGATCGGCATCGGCATGCGCAGCCATGCCGGCGTCGCCGCCCAGATGTTCAAGGCTCTGGCCGACAAGGGCATCAACATTCAGGCGATCACCACCTCCGAGATCAAGATCTCCATCCTGATCGACGCCGCGTACACGGAGCTTGCAGTCCGGACTTTGCATTCGCTATACGGCCTCGACGAAGGCTGACGCGGCGGATGCTGCAACCGCGGGTTGGACCGACGGTCCCGTCCCCGGATATACGGAAACGGGCGGTAACGGATTGCCGCTCCCACCTCGATCAAGTTCACTGGATCGGCGGCGGACGGGTTGGCCCGATTCGGCGTTCGGCCTATCGGCAGTTAAGCTGCGCCACGGTGGCGCACCGGGGACACGTTCTGGCATGCGGGGTTCGATCGGCGGCCCGCGCGTGATGCTCCGCAAGCTCCGCGAGCTGATGGCGGAGCCGGTCAGCGCGCAGGAACGGCTCGACAAGATCGTTGTGACCATCGCCTCCAACATGGTGGCGGAGGTGTGCTCGGTCTATGTCCTGCGGGCCGACAGCACGCTGGAGCTGTTCGCCACCGAGGGCCTCAAGCGCGAGGCGGTGCACAAGTCGAGCCTGAAGCTCGGCGAGGGCCTGGTCGGCACCATCGCGGCGAGCGCCGAGCCGCTCAACCTCCAGAACGCCCAGCAGCATCCCGCCTTCGCCTATTTGCCGGAGACGGGCGAGGAGATTTATCACGCCTTCCTCGGCGTGCCGGTGCTGCGCGGCGGCCAGACACTGGGCGTGCTGGTCGTTCAGAACCGGACCTACCGGGTCTATTCGGAGGAGGAGGTCGAGGCGCTTCAGACGACCTCGATGGTACTGGCCGAGATGATCGCGGGCGGCGAACTCGAATCGCTCGTCCAGCCCGGCGACAACCTCGCCCTGAAGCGACCGCACCACCTGCCCGGCCGGTCCCTCTCCGAGGGGCTGGGGCTTGGCCACGCAGTGCTGCACGAGCCGCGGCTCGAGGTGACGAACCTCATCGCCGAGGACGTCCACGCCGAGCTGACGCGGCTGGAAGCCGCTCTCGACAATCTCAGAACCTCGGTCGAGGACCTTCTGACCCGCAGCGAGATCATGCGCGCGGGAGAGCATCGCGAGGTGCTCGAGGCCTATCGGATGTTCGCCTACGATCGCGGCTGGGCGGAGCGGATGCGCGAGGCCGTGCTGTCCGGCCTCACCGCCGAGGCTGCGGTGGAGCGCGTCCAGAATGACACCCGCGCCCGGATGCTGCGGCAGACAGATCCCTACATCCGCGACCGGCTGCACGATCTCGACGACCTGGCCAACCGCCTGCTGCGCCAGCTCGTCGGCTGGAACAATCTGGAAACGGGGGCTGATCTGCCGCGCGACGCGATCGTGATCGCGCGCAACATGGGGCCGGCCGAACTGCTCGACTACGACCGCGAGCGGCTGCGCGCGCTGGTGCTGGAGGAAGGCGCGCCGACCAGCCACGTCACCATCGTCGCTCGCGCGCTCGGCATCGCAACCGTCGGCCAGGTCGAAGGCATCCTCGACCTCGTCAACCCCGGCGATCCGGTGATCGTCGACGGGCTCTCGGGCGAGGTCCACGTCCGGCCGCCCGCTGACGTCGAGCGGGCCTATGTCGAGAAGGTGCGGTTCCGGGCGCGGCGGCAGGAGCAATACCGGCGGCTGCATGACGTGCCGGCCGTCACCCGCGACGGCGTGCCGGTGTCGCTCATGGTCAATGCCGGACTGCTGGTCGACCTGCCGCATGTCAAGGAGGCCGGGGCGAGCGGCATCGGGCTGTTCCGCACCGAACTGCAGTTCATGGTCGCCTCGACCTTTCCGCGTATGCGCGACCAGCTGACGCTGTATCGCGCGGTCCTCGACGCGGCTGGAGAGCTGCCGGTCACCTTCCGATCGCTGGACGTCGGCGGCGACAAGGTGCTGCCCTATCTGCGCACCGCCCACGAGGAGAATCCGGCGCTGGGCTGGCGGGCAATCCGCATGGCGCTCGACCGGCCGGGGCTGCTGCGCACCCAGCTCCGTGCGCTGCTGCACGCCGCGGCCGGCCGCGAGCTGCGCCTGATGTTCCCGATGATCACCGAGGTGAGCGAGTTCGATCGGGCGCGCGACCTTGTCGAGCGCGAGCGGCGACACCTGGAGCGGCACGGCCATGCGCTGCCGGCCGCGGTGAAGCTCGGGGCGATGGTCGAGGTTCCGGCGCTGCTGTGGCAGCTCGACGAACTGATGGACAGGGTCGACTTCCTCTCGGTCGGCTCCAACGATCTCCTGCAGTTCATCTTCGCGGCAGACCGGGCGAGCGGCCTCCTTGCCGACCGGTTCGATGCCCTGTCGCATGCGCCGCTGAGGGCGATGCGGCGGATCGTCCAGACGGCCGACGCAGCCGGTGTCCCCGTGACGCTGTGCGGAGAACTCGCCGGCAATCCGCTCGCGGCGATGGCGCTGGTCGGCCTGGGCTACCGCTCCATCTCCATGGCGCCGGCCGCCGTGGGCCCGGTGAAGGCGATGATCCTCGCGCTCGACCTTGCCAGGCTGCAGGAGTGGCTGCTGCCGGCCCTGTCGCGTCCGCACGGCAGCCTGCGGGGCGAACTCGCGACCTTTGCGCGCCAGCACAACGTGCCTATCTAACGGCGGCCTGATGATCTCGAACGAGAAACTGCAGTCGCTTGTCGACAGGCTCGAGGAAATCGAGCACGCGATGTCGGGGTCGCCCGACGCGGAGGCATTCGTGCGCCTGTCCCGGGAGCACGCGGACCTCGCCCCCGTGGCGGCCAAGGCGCGGGAACTGCTGGCGCTCAAGTCCGAGGCGCGCGGTCTGGGGGAACTGCGCGACGATCCGGCCGGCGACCGCGAGATGGCGAGCCTTGCCGAGGCGGAACTCGAGGAGATCGAGGGCCGGATCGAGACGGCGGAACGGGACTTGCAGGTGCTGCTGCTGCCGCGCGACGTCGCCGACGAGAAGGGCGCGATCCTGGAGATACGCGCCGGCACCGGCGGCGAGGAGGCGGCGCTCTTCGCTGGCGACCTGTTCCGCATGTATCAGCGCTACGCCGAGCTGCAGGGCTGGAAAGTCAACGTTATCTCGGCCAGCGAGTCCGATCTCGGCGGCTACCGGGAGATCATCGCCGAGGTGACCGGTCGCGTCGTTTTCGCCCGGCTGAAGTTCGAATCCGGCGTTCATCGCGTGCAGCGCGTGCCGGAGACCGAAGGTTCAGGCCGGATCCACACCACGGCGGCGACAGTGGCGGTTCTGCCGGAGGCCGAGGAGGTCGACGTCGAGATCGACGAGGGGGAGCTGAAGATCGACGTCTACCGGGCTTCCGGTGCCGGCGGGCAGCACGTCAACACCACCGACAGCGCGGTGCGGATCACCCACCTGCCGACGGGTCTGGCGGTGGCCGTGCAGGACGAGCGCTCCCAGCACAAGAACAAGGCCAAGGCTATGAAGCTCCTGCGCGCGCGGCTCTATGAGATGGAGCGCGAACGGCTCGATTCGGCGCGCGCCGCCGACCGCAAGGGCCAAGTGGGCACCGGAGACCGCTCCGAGCGCATACGCACCTACAATTTCCCGCAGGGGCGGGTCACCGACCACCGGATCAATCTCACGCTCTACAAGCTCGATAAGGTGATCCTCGGCGAGGCGCTGGACGAGGTCGTCGAGGCGCTGATCACCGAGGACCAGGCCCGCCGGCTCGCCGCCCAGGAGGGCGTTGCCGAGGCCCGGGCGTGAGATCGCCGGCCGGCCCTGTCACATTGGAGGACATCGTCCGGGATGCCGCGCGACGCCTCGAAGCGGCCGGACTCGATACGCCCGCGCTGGATGCCAGGGTGCTGGCCGGATGTGCTGCCGGACTTGACCGGGCGGGGCTGATCGTCGAGGGCCGCTCGCCGGCCGGGTCCGAAATCTCCGCGCGTCTCAATTCAATGGTCGAGCGCCGACTCCGGGGCGAGCCGGTTGCCCGGATCGTCGGGCACAAGGAATTCTGGGGGCTGGACTTCGCGCTCGGCCCAGAGACGCTGGTGCCGCGCCCGGACAGCGAGACGGTGGTATCGACCGTTCTCGAGGCGATCGACAGGGGGCCGGGCCGGCTGGCGCCGCTGCGGCTCTTGGACCTCGGCACGGGATCGGGATGCCTGCTCGTCGCCCTGCTCCACGAACTGCCGGCCGCCTTCGGCATCGCCGTCGACATCAGCGAAGGCGCGCTGCGTATCGCGCGGCAGAACGCCCGGACGCACGGGGTAGCCGATCGGGCCGTTTTCGTCCGGGGGATCTGGGGTGCAGGAATCGGCGGGGGAGTCGACATCCTGCTGTCGAACCCGCCCTACATTCCGCATGGGGAGATCGGCGGGCTCGCACGCGAAGTGGCCGTGAACGACCCCCCCGCGGCCCTGGATGGTGGGACCGACGGGCTTCAGGCCTACCGGGAGATCCTGTCGGACTGTCGGCGACTGCTCGTCCCGGGGGGGGCGGTCGTACTCGAGGTCGGCCGGGGCCAGGCAGAGGATGTGACCGCTCTGGTCCGCACGCATGGTCTCGACATGGTCAAGATCGCGGCTGATCTTGCCGGGATCGGCCGCGTCGTGTTCGCGGAAGTGCCCACGCCCTCCCAGGCGGTGCAAAAACCGCTTGGAAACCGGGTCCGAACAGGCTAGGTTCCACTTGCGGTTTCGGGCGGCAGGCAACATATGCCGTCTGGCCTACCGGCGGCGTTTCAGGGGCAAGAGCGCCGTCCGACGAGCCGGGGCAGAAACCGCGCCTCGAAACGGAGGCTCCCAGACTTTCGCTGCGAACGTCGTGATTCAGCGTGTCTATGGCATGCTCAGAGCGGCAGTGGCCGGTATCGCGGCAGCGGACTCTCACCGGGAGTCGATCTTGACCGGTACGCGCCAGGACGGATTGGCGGCGTCAGAGATTCGGAGATACCCGACGAACGGAATCCGTTCGTGATCCGACCGGCATTCGATGCCTCGGCTGCGCAGATCATTGCCTTAACGGAGTAGACGGACTGCCCATGAGACCGGGACAGCAGAACAAGCGGATGCGTGGTCGGAGCCGCAGAGGCCCTAGCCCATTATCGCGTTCCTACGAGAGCAACGGGCCGGATGTGAAGATCCGCGGCACCGCCGCTCATATCGCCGAGAAGTACGCCCAACTGGGCCGCGACGCGACTGCGTCCGGCGATCCGGTGTTGGCGGAGAGCTACTTCCAGCACGCCGAGCACTACTTCCGCATCATTGCGGCGGCACAGGCGCAGTTCCAGCAGCAGAATCCCAACGAGCCGCAGCCGCAGCGCTTCCGCTACAACGGCATGGACGACGACGAGG
>JAEYRQ010000218.1 GCA_023435545.1 Pseudomonadota bacterium
CCGCAAGCCCTTAACTGTCCACGAAACCGGGGGAACTCCAACTCCAATCGCGACGAAACTCGGCCTCTCAGATGAAGAGCGTGGCCAGATGCTGCCGAGCGGCAAGCAGCGCGTTCTCCACAACCGCATCCATTGGGCAAAGTTCTACCTGACGAAGGCTGGACTGCTGGAAAGTCCCAAGCGCGGACCTTTGCGATAACTCCGGCTGGGCAGCAGGTGCTGGCCAATCCGCCCGCCAGCCTTGATACCAAGTACCTGCTTGCGATCCCGGCGTTTCGTGACTTCTACCGGGGTGGGGACGATTCCGAGGCGGTCACCGCGGCTGCCGAGGTGGAGCCTCCATCCGCGACGCCTGAGGAAGTGGTCGAAGCCGCATACAAAGCTGTCCACGCTGCACGTCGCGCAGACCTGCTGGACCGCATCCTTCAAAACAGCCCGAGCTTCTTCGAGCAGGTCATCGTCGAACTTCTGGTGGCGATGGGTTATGGTGGCTCCCATCGCAATGCGTCCGAGCAACTCGGTAAATCGGGCGATGGGGGCGTTGACGGCGTGATCAACGAGGATGTCCTCGGTCTTGATCGCGTCTACGTCCAGGCCAAACGCTATGGTCCGGGAAGCGCGGTTGGGCGGCCCGAGATCCAGGCATTCACCGGAAGTCTGGTCGGCCTTGGAGCGTCAAAGGGCGTCTTCGTGACGACCTCGACGTTCTCCGCCCAGGCCGTCGAGTTCGCCTCTCGCATTCCGCAGCGTGTGATCCTGATTGATGGACGCCGCCTGACCGAGCTGATGGTCGAGCACGGTGTCGGGGTGCGCTCCAGCCGTGTGCTGGAGTTCAAACGTCTGGACGAGGATTTCTTCTCGGAGGACTGACCGCCCGGCGGAGGGGATATCAATTCGGATGGTAGGTCGGCGGCAGTTTCGTGTGTGATTTCGTAGAGTTAGGGTTCCGTACTGGCGCGGGTCCAGTCCAGAGGTCGAGAGAAAAAGGGCGGAGAGAGAACGCCCGGAGCCAAGTGTGCCGACGTCGCAGTCCAGAGGTTCGCGCCCGAACCGCGCGGTTCCTTGGCGTTTCAGCGCCGCGTCCGCGCGCGGAGAACGTTCGACAGGGTAGAAATGGCGGAGGGAGAGGGATTCGAACCCTCGATACGGTTTCCCGTATACACGCGTTCCAGGCGTGCGCCTTCAACCACTCGGCCACCCCTCCGCAATCGGAAAGGTGGGATACACCGGGCCGGACCTGCGATGCAAGGGGAGCGCGGGCGCTGGGGTCGGCACGGCCCGCTTGGCCATTGGGGCCGGCGAGGGTATGAAGGGTAACTCCTGGAACGGCGGACCTCCGGACATGCTTCGCTTCCTCGCCCGATTCATCGGCCTGTGGCTTGTCGCCGGAGCGTTGATCGCGCTCGTCGTGGACGGCGCGAAGTCGATCGCGGCCGGCAGCATCGTCACGACGCCGCTCGGGCAGCTGTGGTACGATCTTGATCCTGCCAGCCTGAATACCGCGCAGGCCGGGATCGAACGGCATGTCCACCCCGCACTGTGGGACCCGGTTATCCTCGCAATCCTGCTCGCCCCGACCTTCTCGGTGATCGGCATCCTCGGCCTGCTGCTGATGCTTGTCGGCCGCAAGAAGGAGGCGCCGAAACTCTCGGAGATGGACATCGGGTGAGGCAAGGCACGGGTCCCGCGCCACGCAGATGATGCCGTCATCGTGATGCCGGCACGGGATGCGCCGGGCAGGCGCGATGCTCATATGCTAGGCTCTCAAGTCACCGCGATGGAGGGTGCGATGTTCCTGTTCCGCAAGCCCGCCGCCATGCCCGATGCGGCCGAGACGTTGCCGGGCCGTGCAGATCCTATTCCGACCGCCGAAACGCACTTCGTCAGCGGCCGGCCGCTTCAGGGACCCTATCCCGACGGCATGCGGATCGCCGAGTTCGGCCTCGGCTGTTTCTGGGGCGCGGAGAAGGCGTTCTGGCGACTTCCAGGCGTCTGGGTGACGGCCGTCGGCTATGCGGCGGGGGTGACGCCGAACCCGACCTACCGCGAGGTGTGCAGCGGCATGACCGGGCACAACGAGGTGGTCCGCGTCGTCTACGATCCGGCGGCCATCGACTACGAGAGCCTGTTGAAGACCTTCTGGGAAGGTCATGACCCGACCCAGGGCATGCGCCAGGGCAACGATGTCGGCACCCAGTACCGCTCCGGCATCTACGTGCATGACGGGGCACAGCGCGCGGCCGCGGAGGCTTCGCGTGAAGCCTACGGCGTGGTGCTGGCGCGCAGCGGCTATCCTGCGATCACCACCGAGATTCTCGAGGCCGGGCCGTTCTATTTCGCCGAGGACTACCACCAGCAGTACCTGGCGAAGAACCCGTCGGGCTATTGCGGCCTGGGCGGCACCGGCCTTGTCTGTCCGATCGGCACCGGCGTCGCCGCCGGCTGAGGCATTCAAGCGCGGATCGAGAGCATCAAGGCCTCGGCCGCGGCAGCGGAACGTCGCGGGCGGCGACCGGGACGGCGCCCGCCTCCAGCACCACGCGACACTCGCCGGGAAGATCGGCCATGCTCAGCGGCTTGGCGGGTTTGGGCGGCGGCGCCCCGGGCTTGGGCACCCACGGCGCGTCCGACAGCCACCAGTCCAACTCGCTGCCGCAGCCGTCGCCCGGCGGCGGAGCGTCCTGGTCGGAACATCCGACGCTGCCGGCCGGGCAGGCGATGCGGACGTGGAAATGGTAGTGATGGCCCCACCACGGCCTGACCTTGCGCAGCCAGGCCCGGTCGCTGCCGGCGGAGTCGCACAGCGCCTTCTTGATGCCTGGATGGACGAAGATGCGGGCGGTCTCCGGATACTTCGCTGCGCGGCGGATGACGCCCGCATGGGCAGGCGTGAACAGCGCCGGGTCGACGTAGCGGGACTCGGGCTTGAGCATCGAGATCGCGGATATCTCCTCGCGCTCGGTGCGGCTCAGTGTGCGGTTCGGCATCGGCGTCAGCCAGATGTCTGCGTCGAGCCCGATCTGATGACTGGAGTGGCCCGACGTCATCGGTCCGCCGCGTGGCTGGGCGAGATCGCCGACCAGGAGGCCGTTCCAACCGTCGGCGCGCGCATCGACCGACAGGCGCTCGAGCAATTGCACCAGGTTCGGATGCCCCCAGTTGCGGTTGCGCGACAGGCGCATCACCTGCCAGGTCGGCCCGTCGACCGCGAGCGGCACCGCGCCGGCAAGGCACCCCTTTGCGTAGGAGCCGATCGCGCGGGCGGCAAGGGGGGCCGGCGCCGCGGCGGCGCCGAACAGGTCTCGGGCGGGCGTCTGCGCGCCGGCTGGGGAGACCAGTGCGGCGAGAATGCCGGCGACCGCCCCGGCGAGCGACAGTGTCGCACCCCTGCCTGCGGCCGGTCGTCGGACGGTGCCTCGGCTGCGCGCAGGGTCGCACACGGCTTCATGCGAACATCGGGTCATCGATCTCCTCGCCTGTTCGTGCCGCATGCAGCGGACAGGCCGGACAGCCATGCTGGCGCGGTACGGTTAACGGGCTGTTAACCCTGCCGACCGCACGCCACGTCGCCGGTGGCCGATGCATCGGGCGTGATGATCTCGACCGTAGTGTGACGGATCCCGAGTTTCTCTTCGAGCCGATGCTTGATCTCGGCGAGGGCGGCCAGCGCGTCGGCACCGGGATCGATCTCCGCGTCCAGCGTCACCAGCGGCCTGTCCTGATCGAGCGCCCAGACATGGATGTGCCGGACCGACCGGAGCCCGGCGATGTCCGCGCCGATGGCGTCGCGGATGGCTTCCGGGCCGAGCCCGCGCGGCGTGCCCTCGAGCAGGATGTGACCGGAATCGCGCGCCAGCCGGACAGCCGCGTTCAGGATCAGGAGGGCGACGAAGACGGAGAGCAGCGGATCGATGGGTGTCCAGCCGGTGAGGAGAATGACGATCGCCGCGGCGATTGCCGCGATCGAACCCAGCATGTCGCCGGCGACATGCAGCAGCGCGCCGCGCATGTTGAGGTTGCTGCGATCGCCACCGGCGAGGATGACGAAGGCGGCGATGTTGACCAGTAGGCCGGTCACAGCGACCACGAGCATCGGCCCCGCCAGGATCTCCACCGGGTCGGCAAAGCGCTCGGCCGCCTCGATCAGGATGAAGGCGCAGAGCATCATCATCGCGATGGCATTGGCAAAGGCAACCAGCACCGGGAAGCGGCGATTGCCGAAGGTTCGCTCGGCGGTCGGGGCAAGGGCGGCGATGCGGAACGCCCACCAGGCGAAGCCGAGCGAGACCGCGTCGGTCAGCATGTGTGCGGCGTCCGCCAGCAGCGCCAGCGAGCCGGTGACCACACCACCGATCGCCTCCACCACCATGAAGC
>JAEYRQ010000264.1 GCA_023435545.1 Pseudomonadota bacterium
GGTTCATGCCGTCGGATTTCCGGGTGCGGACGCTGGATGGTGTGGCCGACGACTGGCCCTTCACCTATGAGGAGCTGGCGCCCTACTACGACTTCATGGACGTCGAGATGGGGGTGTCCGGGCTTGCCGGCGATCCGGCTTATCCCGCGACACCGCCACCGCCGCTGCCGCCGTTTCCGATCGGGAAGATCGGGCGGATGGCGGCGAAGGGCATGAACCAGCTCGGCTGGCACTGGTGGCCGGCGCCGCAGGCGATCCCGACGGGGGCCTATCGCGGCCGCTGCCAGTGCGCGCGGCGGGGCACCTGCATGCAGGGTTGCCCGGAGCAGGCCAAGGCGTCCACCGATCTCACCCACTGGCCCGTGGCGTTGAAGGCGGGCGCAAGACTGGTCACCGGTGCGCGGGTGAGCCGCATCGAGACCGACCATACCGGACGGGCGACGGGCGCTGTCTATGTCGACAGGAACGGCGTCGAGCATTTCCAGGCGGGCCGCGCGGTGATCGTCTGCGCCAACGGGGTGGGAACGCCGCGGCTGCTGCTGAACTCGGCGAGCGCGCAGTTTCCCGACGGACTCGCCAATGGATCGGGCCTCGTCGGGCGGAACCTGATGATGCACCCCTATGCAGCCGTGGTCGGCTATTTCGACGAGCCGCTGGACAGCTGGCTCGGGCCGGCGGGCCAGTCGATCCACTCCATGCAGTTCTACGAGACCCACGCCAACCGGGGTTTCGTGCGCGGCGCCAAGTGGAACGCCATGCCGACGGGGGGACCGCTCGGCATGCGCTCTGCCTATGGGGGCAAGCCGCTGGAGGAGGCCTGGGGAGTGAACCTGCACCGGACGACCGCCAAGCGGTTCGGCCGCTCCTTCGAGTGGGGGATCATCGCCGAGGACCTGCCGGACCCGGAAAACCGGGTGGTCCTCGACCTGGACCTGAAGGACGGCGATGGAATTCCGGCACCGAAGATCGTCTATCGCAATTCCGAGAACACCCGACGATTGCTCGCCTTCCATCTCGACCGCGCCAAGGAGGCGATGCAGGCGGCCGGCGCCTATGAGATGACGACGACCGAACTGATGCGCGACTGTGGATGGCATCTGATGGGCACCTGCCGTATGGGCAACGATCCAAAGTCATCGGTCGTCGACCAGTATGGGCGGTCGCACGAGGTGCCGAACCTGTTCGTCTATGACGGGTCGGTGTTCGTCACCTCCTCGGGCTTCAATCCGACGGCGACGATCTGCGCGGTGGCGCTGCGCTCGGCGATCCAGCTGATCGAGACGCGGGGAGAGGGTGCATGAGCGGTCAGGCTCTCCATCTGACCGAGCATCAGCGGCGGCTTTTCGCCGCCATTGCCGACGTGCTGATCCCGGCGGCGGAGGGAATGCCGTCCGCAAGCGACGTCGGCGTGCAGGGCGAACCGCTCGACCATGTGCTCGCCCTGCGGCCGGAGCTTGCCGGCGACCTGATCCGGGGGCTTGCCCGCATCCGGCCGGACGAGGGAGGGGCAGCGGCGGCCGAGCGGCTTAACCGCGACGACCCGGCGGCGATGGGCGCGATCGGTCTGGTCGCTTCGGCTGCCTACTACATGCAGCCGGAGGTCTGGACGCTGATCGGCTATCCGGGTCAGGTGCAACGGCCGGTGATGGCGGCGGAGGAGAACGATCCGGCAATCGATCGTCTGCTCGATCCTGTTGTGGAGCGCGGACCCATCTACCGACCGACGCCCGACTGAGTCTCGTCGCCCGCCGAGGCCGAGTGTGGCACACTTGGACTGCGGGCGGGGGCAGGGGGAGACCGAGATGTCACGGAAGGCGATTATCGCCCTGGCGGCGATGCTGCTGGCGGGAGCTGCACAGGCCAACGACGTGGGCGAGGGGCCGACAGGCACCGCGGTCGTGATCGCGCCGGAAAGCGGCGTCTATACCTGCGCCGCGCCCAATCCCGATGCCGCCTTCGCCTGTGCGCGGAAGAAGTGTCGCGATGCCGGCGAGGGCGATTGCTACCGCACCAACTGGTGCTTCCCCGGCCGCTGGGGCGCCGTCTACTCAGTGCGCACCGCCGAATTCCACGGGCCGGATGCGCTGTGCGGAGCGCCCAGCCGCGAGCAGGCGCTGGCGACCGTAGAATCCTGGTGCCGGGCGCAGGAGTTCGTGGTGTCCTGCTACGTCTCGAAGATCCTGACGCCGGAGGGCGTCGAGGAAGACGCCGACGAGGAGTTCAGCTTCGAGCGGTAGCCTGCCTACGGCGATTACCGCCGCCTCAGCACGGCCCACATGTTGTCGCTGGTCGGGATCGCGCCGGTCAGGCCGAAATCGGCGTCAAAACCGGCCCTCTCCGCCATCGCCTGCAGGCTTTGCGGCGTGAAATAGTTCACATGGTCGGGATAGCGGAAGCCGCACCACTTGCGGCCTGTCAGGCGGCGGTTGAGCGAGCCGTAATTGGGCACCTTGACGATCGCGACGCCGCCCTTGGCCAGCGTCCGCGCCAGTTCGGCGAGCACCTCGGCCGGCTGCACCTCGTGCTCGAGGTAGGAGCGCAGCATCGCGGCGGTGAAGAAGCCGTCGGAGAACTGCTTCAGCCCGTCGAGCGCCGGCGCGTGCACGCAGGCGCCGCCGCGCGTGGCGAAGCTCGCATCGGCGGCAGCGGCGAGGTCGGCGGAGATCTCGATGCCGTAGGGCACGTAGCCCTCGGCCAGCGTCATCGCCCTCCCGCCCTCGGCGCAGCCGATGTCGAGCACGTTGCCGGGCGGGGCTTTGTCCTCCGCCATCCGGGCGATGTCGCGGCGCGGGAACAGCCGGTTGCGCTTCCGCAGCGCCTGGCTGACCTTGTAGGAGACCGGCCGCTCGCCCGCGCGGCGACGGTTCTCGGACTCCCGGCTCTTCTCCCACGACAGCGTCGCCTGCAGCGCCTCGTAGCGCGGGACGGGATCGAGATAGACGAAACCGCAGGACCGGCAGTCCTTGATCGACCAGGGAGGCCGGGAAAAGCGCCCGGCCGCGCTGTCCTCGTTCTCGGCGCCGCAGGCCGGACAGGGCCTGCGCGATACAGGGACAGGGCCAAGCGGCGTGTCGATGGTGTCGGGGGACGTAGGAGCGTGGATGGTCATGCGGCCTGTCTGCGCCTTCGCGCCGGTGCGGTCAATGCTGGTGGCAGCTTTGCGTCGGCGATGTCGCTATTTCCGCAGCCCGGCTTTTTCGAGGCGGCCGCCGTTGGCCGCCGGGCAATGCGCCGCGGCAGGAAGTCCTTGCGCCCCGGTGCAATGCCTGTGACCATGAGGTGACAGGCGCGGCCACCGGCACTCGCGCATAGCTTTGTCGATGCCCGGCGGACCGCCCAGAACAGAGGGAGGGTTGCTGGATGGCTGAAGCAAGCGGCAAGGCAGGCGGGGCCGCCCGGTGCATCGCGCTGGTCGGCCCGTATCTGAGCGGCAAGACGACACTTCTCGAAAGCATCCTGGCGCGGACCGGCGTCATTACGCGCCAGGGCAAGGTGGCCGATGGCAACACGGTGGGCGATGCCTCGCCGGAGGCGCGCAGCCACGGCATGAGCGTCGAGGCCAACATCGCCACCACCGAGTTTCTCGGCGACACTTACACCTTCATCGACTGTCCCGGCTCGATCGAGTTCCTGCACGAGGCGCGCAGCGTGCTGCCGGCGGTGGATCTGGCGATCGTCGTGGCCGAACCCGACGAGAAGAAGCTCGCGGCATTGCAGCTCATCCTGAAGGAACTCGAAGACATCGGCGTTCCGCGCCTCATCTTCCTCAACAAGGTCGACAAGGCTGAAGGCGGGCTGCGCGACGCGCTGGCGATGCTGCAGCAGGCCTCGGCGCAGCCGCTGGTGTTGCGGCAGATGCCGGTCTGGGAGAACGGCATCGTCACCGGCTTCATCGACCTGGCGCTGGAACGGG
>JAEYRQ010000294.1 GCA_023435545.1 Pseudomonadota bacterium
AAGGCGGTGTAGACGTCGGGGATCTGGTAGCAGAAATACTGCTTCGTGCTGGCCTTCACGTCGTCGATGATCCGCCGCGAGATGCAGCCGTGATAGACGTGGAAGGTGCGCATCGACATGCGCAGCCGGCCCTCGAACATCGCGTCCAGGATCTCGCGGCCGCCATAGACGGTGTAATCCCAGAACAGCTTGGAATGCTTGAGGATCAGGTAGCCACCCTCGGTGGTGGAGCGGTTCGGCCAGATGTAGTTGACCGAGGTCCACTTGATCGCCTCGGCGCCGGTCTCGGCGATCAGGTCGGCGAGCCGGGAGATGCCGCCGAGCGTGACGAGATCGTCGTCGCCGATGTAGACGACATAGTCGCCGGTCGTGCGGTTCAGCGCGGCTTCCCAGTTCGCGCGCATCGACAGGCGGGTGTCGGAGCGGAAGTAGTGCAGCCTCGGATCATCGAACCGGGCGACCGTCTCGGCGGTTTCGGGACCGCTGGCATTGTCATGGACGACGATCTCCAGCTCGCGATAGTCTTGGGCGACACAGGTCCTGAGCGTCTGTGCCAGGGTGTAGGCACGGTCGCGGGTCGGCACGACGAGAGAGATGCGGGGGCGGTGGGTCCTGGCGACCATGACTGATTGTTCCTTTAGCCGGGCGTGTTAAAAGCACGCGGCTGAAGGCGGGGCAAGCACGGGCATCACATGAAGGCGGTCATCCTGGCGGGCGGGCTCGGGACGCGCATCTCCGAGGAGTCGCATCTGCGGCCCAAGCCGATGATCGAGATCGGCGGGCGGCCGATCCTCTGGCACATCATGAAGATCTACGCCCACCACGGCGTCACCGACTTCATCGTCTGCCTCGGCTATCGCGGCTACATGATCAAGGAGTTCTTCGCGAACTACCTCCTGCACAATTCCGACGTGACGATCGACGCGCGCACCGGCGAGGTCGAATACCACCAGGTGAGCGCCGAGCCATGGCGGGTGACGCTAGTGGAGACCGGCGAAGCGACGATGACCGGCGGCCGGCTGAAGCGCGTCGCCGCCTATCTCGATCCGGACGAGCCGTTCTGCCTGACCTATGGCGATGGCGTCGCCGATGTCGACATCTCCAGGCTGATCGCATTTCACACCGCACACGGCCGGCTCGCCACGGTGACCGCGGTCGTTCCGCCCGGCCGCTACGGCGCGCTGGCGCTCGAGGGCAACAGGGTCGACCACTTCATCGAGAAGCCGCCTGGCGACAACGCGCTGATCAACGGCGGCTTCTTCGTGCTGTCGCCGAAGGTCGTCTCCCGCATCGCCGACGACGACACGCCCTGGGAGCTTGAGCCATTGGAAAGTCTCGCCCGCGACGGCGAACTCGAAGCCTTCCGGCATTCCGGTTTCTGGCATGCGATGGACACGCTGCGGGACAAGAACCAGCTCGAGGCACTGTGGGCCTCCGGCAAGGCGCCCTGGAAGGTCTGGCCGTGACCCCCGGCTCCTGCCTGCCCGCCCCTTCCGTCTTACGGCTGCGCAGGGGTGCCTAATGGTCTCGCCGCTCCCGCCCCCGCACGACGACGGCCGTATCGCATCGTTCGACGGCATGCGCGGGATCGGGGCGTTGATGGTGATGCTCGTGCACTTCCTGCTGGCGTTCACGCCGGTCTGGTTCGCCGGCACCGCGGCCTTCGACTGGTCGTGGCCGAATATCGCCGCCAAGACGCCGCTGTTTGTCTTGCAGAGCGGCACCTTCGCAGTTTTCGTCTTCTTTGCCCTGTCGGGCTTCGTGATGGCGCAGTCCGGGGCGATGTCGCGAGCACCGCTGCTGGCGCTGGCGGGGACACGGCTGCTCAGGCTCAACATCCCGGTGGCGGCGAGCATCGCGCTCACCGTCATCTTGCTGGCGATCTTCCCGAACGCAATCCACGACGTCGCCGCCGTCGTCCAGCACGGCTGGGTGCAGAGCTGGTACCAGCCGGGCGGCCCCTCCCTGCTGGAGGTCGCCATCGGGCTCGTACGGGGATCATACCGCGCGGCGATCTACTACAACCCGGTGGTCTGGACCATGCGGGTCGAGCTGATCGGGTCGTTGATCATCTACACGATCTACAAGGCCGTGCCGGCCCGCTACGTCGTGCCGTGCCTGGTGGCGGGACTGGTCTTCACCTTCTTCCGGACCGGAACCCAGGGATTCCTGTTCGGCTTCTTCTCAGGCGCTCTGCTCTACGAATACTGGTGCCGGGGCCACGTGCCGAAGCCGTCGGTCGCCTGGCTCCTGTTCCTGGTCGGGACGTATTTGGGCGGATTCCCGTTCGCCGAGCCGCGCGGGCCATTCTACCAGTGGCTGGCGGATCTCCTGCGGCCGGTCGCCGACCCGGAACTCGCCACGCGTAATGTCGGCGCGATCCTGATGCTGGTCGCGATGCTGTACGTGCCCGGCGTGCGAGCCGTGTTCAGCATGTCCATACCGTGCTTCCTGGGGCGGATTTCCTTCGCGCTCTACCTCACCCACTTCCCGATCCTGTGCACGATCGTCGCAGCGACATGGCTGTGGATCGGCCCGGACCACCAGTTCCTCTTGTTCCTGGCCTTCGTCGGCCTGACGGTGTTTGTCGCCTGGGTGATGACGATCGCGATCGACGAGCCGATGATCCGCTGGCTGTCGCGGATCAGGCGCTGGTCGCAGGGATGGCGGGGACCTGCCGCGTTCGGCGCGAGGCCCGCTGCCGCTCAGCCCTCGAAATCGGGATAGGTCGCGTCGCGCCGGTTGATCACCTGCGGCGCCGCCGGCCACTCGATCGCGAAGGCCGGATCGTCCCATCGCACGCCGGCATCGCCCTCGGGGTTGAACGGCCGGCTCATGTGGTAGAGCACGTCAGTGTCATCGGCCAGCGTCAGGTAGCCGTGGCTGCAGCCCTCGGGGATGAACAGCGCCCGCATCGACGTCTCGTTTAGCTCGACGCCGACCCACTGGCGGAAGGCCGGGCTGTCCGGCCTCAGGTCCACCGCCACATCGAAGATCACGCCGCGCACGCAGCGCACGAATTTCGCCTCCTCCAGCCCCGGGATCTTGTGGTGCATGCCGCGCAGGGTGTGGCGGCGGGTGTTGCGGGCGATGTTGACCTGCGTCGAGGAGAAGTCGATCCCGGCAGCGGCGAACTCGGCCGGACAGAAGGCCCGGATGAAGGAGCCACGCTCGTCGGCGCGCGGCTCGACGTCGACGATGATCACGCCCGGTATCGCCGTCTCCGTGAAGCGCATGACGCCACCCTCGTGCTGTCTCGAACCAGCGTCTCATAGCCGGATTCGGATCGGTGCGCGACCTCAGCGTCCGAGCAGCCCGCCATAGATCTCGGCATCGCCGACACGGCCGACAATCCTGCCGTTCTCGACGACCAGCACCGGCAGGCCGGACGCCAGGCGGGCCTGCATCACCTGCCTGACCGGTGTATCGCGCCCGCACAGCGCAACGGCGCCCCGGCGCGGCTGAGCTTCTCCCAGCGTCACGGTCTCCGCCGCCGCGCCGCGGAGCGACACGGCGCCCTCCCCGTTGACTGCGAGACCGGCCGAAGCATCAAGGATCCGGGCCGCATCGCCATTGCCCCCGGACCCGACAGCCGTCATCAGTTCACCGGCCCGCAGCACCGAAAGCGGGTTCATGTGGGCGACGAAGTCCGCGACATATTCATTCGCGGGATCGAGCACGATCTCGTGCGGCGTCCCGAACTGGACGACGCGCCCGCCCTCCATAATGGCGATCTTGTTGCCGATCTTCAGCGCTTCGTCGAGATCGTGGCTGACGAAGACGATGGTGCGGCGCAGCGACCTCTGGACCTCGAGCAGTTCGTCCTGGAGACGCGAGCGGATCAGCGGATCGAGCGCGGAGAACGGCTCGTCCATCAAGAGGATCGGTGCCTCGGTGGCAAAGGCGCGGGCGAGGCCGACACGCTGCTGCATGCCGCCGGAGAGCTCGTGCACATGCTTGTCGGCCCAGGCGGCGAGACCGACCAGGGAAAGCTGCTCCTCGATGCGCGCCTGCCGCTCGGCGGCGGGAACGCCGGCGAGCTCGAGCCCGAATCCGACATTCTCCGCAACCGTCCGCCAGGGCAGCAGGCCGAACTGCTGGAACACCATCGCTACCCGCTGGCGGCGCAGCGCGCGCAGTTGGTCCGGCGAGCAGGCGGACGGATTGAGGCTCCGTTCGCCCTCGCGCACCAGAACCTCGCCGCGGATCACCCGGTTGAGGCCATTCACCGCCCTGAGCAGGGTCGACTTGCCGGAGCCCGACAGGCCCATCAGCACGACGATCTCACCCTCATGTACATCGAGGCTGGCGCCGGCGACGCCCAGCACCTGGCCGGTCTCCTCCTGAATCTCCTCGCGGCTGGCGCCGCGGTCGATCAGCGGCAGCGCCCGCTCCGGCGCCTTGCCGAAGACGATGTCGACATTTCTGAAGCTGACGAGAGGCTGGGGGCTGACGATGGGACCGGTCATGGCTCAGCCCCGCCCTTCGGCGCGCTCGGAGCGGAAGAAGCGGTCCAGCACGATCGCGATCAGCACGATCGCGACGCCCACCTCGAAGCCGCGGGCGATGTTGACCTGGTTGAGTGCCCTTAGCGTCGGGACACCGAGGCCGTTGGCGCCAACAAGGGCGGCGATCACCACCATCGACAGCGACAGCATGATGGTCTGGGTGAGCCCGGCCATGATGCTCGGCAGCGCGTAGGGAAGCTCCACCTTCCACAGGAGCTGGCGCTTCGTCGCGCCGAACGCCTGCCCCGCCTCGATCAGGCTGCGCGGCGTGGACACGATGCCGAGCCGGGTGAGCCTGATCGGCGCGGGTACGGCGAAGATCACGGTCGCCACGAGGCCCGGAACCATGCCGAGGCCGAACAGGATCAGCGCCGGGATCAGGTAGACGAAGGTCGGGATCGTCTGCATCAGGTCGAGCACCGGCCTCAGCGCCTCGTAGAGCCACGGGCGGTGCGCGGCGGCAACGCCGACCGGCACGCCGACCGCCATGCACACCACCGAGGCCGACAGCACCAGCGCCAGCGTCTCGGTGGTCTCCTTCCAGTAGCCCTGGTTGATGACCAGCAAGAGCGCCAGCAGCACGAAGATCGCAAAGGGGATCGACCGGCGCACGACATAGGCGAGCACCACCGCGACTGCCACCACCACGAGCGGATGCGGGGACTGCAGCACCCAGAGGATCGCGCCGATGATCACCTGCAGGATGTCGGCGATCCCGTCGAAGAACCAGGAGGCGTTGGCGGTCAGCCAGTCGACGACCTGCTTTGCCCACTGCCCGATGGGAATCTTGTGTTCTGTCAGCCAGTCCATCGACACGCCCCCTCTCGCGTGAAGCGGCGGAACACTCTCACGGCGTCTCGCCAGGAACGGATGCTAGCGCGCGGCGCGGGCGGATGAACAGGGGTGCTGGCGGCGGAGGCACGTGGCGACCGTCGCAACCCCCTGTCCCGCCCCGGGAGAGGGGCCCACAGGCGCAAAGATGAGCCATCCGAAGGACCAATTGCCGCTGTCATCCCGGACGGCCTTTAGGCCGATCCGGGATCGGGAGGGCACCAGGGCTACGTGGAAGCGTTCCGATCCCTGCTCTCCGCTTTGCTCCGGCCGGGATGACGCACTCGAGTCGGCGCCTATGGGGTGAGGGGCACGCCGCCCGCGGGGCCGACCCCCACTGCGCGCGACCCGAAGCACGGCGCCGGGAAACCCGCCGCTCACCCGCCGAGATGCTTCTCGACCGCTTCCTTGGCGCTGTGGCCGTGCAGCGTGGTGACGCCCTCGATCCAGCTTTCCCACATCTGCGGGTGGGCCTTCAGCCAGGCCTTCGCCGCCTTGTCGGGGTCCTCGCCCTTGTCGAGGATCGCGCCCATGATCTCGTTCTCCATCGCCAGCGTGAAGCGCTGGTTGGCGAGGAGCTTGCCAACGTTGGGGCAGTCGGCCGTGTAGCCGGCGCGGGCGTTGGTGTAGACGGTGGCGCCGCCGT
>JAEYRQ010000305.1 GCA_023435545.1 Pseudomonadota bacterium
GCGCAAGGGTGCGGTCCACTTCAAGTCCGACAGCCGCGACCACACGCTGTGCTATTTCGACGGCGATCCTGCCGACCAGGCGCCGGCCTTCGAGATCGGCACGGCCGAGGAACTGGAGCAGGCCGCCGCGACCCTGGACCGTCTCGGGCATGACGTGCACGCCGGCACGGCCGCCGAATGCGACGCGCGCCATGTCCGCGCCTTCATCGCGTTCCGCTGCCCCTCCGGCAACGGCATCGAACTGGTGCTCCGGCCCTCCCATTCCGGCACGCGCTATCACGGCACCCGCGACGCCGGCATCACCGGCTTCAGCCATGTCGGCTTCTTCTCCTCGGACGTGGAGCGCGACGAGCGGTTCTGGACCACCGTCTGCAACGCCCGCGTCTCGGACAGGATCGGCGATGCGCCGCTGATGCGGATCGGCGCGATCCATCATTCCATTGCGCTGTTTCCCTGGCACACCGGCGGCATCCAGCACATCAACCACCAGGTCGCCTCGACCGACGATATCCAGCGCGCCAACAGCCTGATCCGCGAGCAGCAGATCCCGATCACCTTCGGTCCCGGCCGCCATCCCACCTCGTCGGCGCAGTTCCTGTATTTCCGCGGCCCCGAGGATCTGACGTTCGAATACTCCACCGGCGTGCGCGAGATCCTCGACGAGCCGGCCTGGCACGACCGTCAGTTTCCCTTCGAGCCGCGCGGCTTCTGCCTGTGGGGAGCGAAGCCGGCGATCGCGGCCTTCAGCGACAACTGACCGGCCGATGCTCGACACTCCAGCCACCGTCGACCTGGCCGTCACCGTGCGACGCGCCGCCCGTGCCATGGGCCGTCACGGGCTGACGCACGCCTACGGCCACTGCTCCGCCAGGATCGATGCCGCTACCTTCCTCGTCTGCCCCGCCCAACCGCCCGGCCTTGTCCAGCCCGGCGAGGCGTGTGTGGAAGTGCCGGTTAATGGAGAACTGCCTGTCGGTGTGCTCGGCGAGGTGCGCATCCACCAGCGCATCTACCGGGACCGGCCGGAGGCCGGCGGCGTCGTGCGCTTCATGTCGCCCAGTATGATGTCGCTGGCCGCACTCGGCCTGACGCCCAAGCCGCGACACGGCTTCGGCGCCTACTTCGCACCGGGTCCGGGGCTGTGGGACGACCCGCAGCTGATCCGCGACGCGGCGAAGGCCGATGGCGTCGCCGCGGCGATGGGCGCGGGGGCTGCGGTGATGATGCGCGGCAATGGAGCCGTCACCGCCGGACGCGACCTGCCCGAGGCAGTGGTGCTGGCCTGGTATCTGGAGGACGCCTGTCGGGTCGAGCTGGAGGCGCTGAGGACAGGCATCGACGGCCCGGTGATGTCGCCCGAGGAGGCGCGCCTGCGCGCGACCCGTGAGGGCAGGATTTTCGAACGCATGTGGCAATATCTGACCGCGGGTGACCCGGAATGACGGCGACAATGACACGTGAGATTGACAGCGGACTCGCCGCCCCGGCGGTCCACACCGGTTCGGCTGTGCGCCGCATCGCCCATTTCATCGACGGTAGCTATGGCGAAGTCTGCCCCGACCGGGCCTTCGAGGACCGTTTCCCCGCGACCGGCGAGGTGACGGCGCTCGTCCAGGAGTCGACGGCCGACGATGTCGACGCAGCCGTCGCCGCGGCCAAAAGGGCGCTCAAGGGGCCCTGGGGCCGCATGTCGGTTCCCGAACGCATAGCGATCCTCAGGCGGATCGTGGAGGAGGTGAACAGGCGCTTCGACGAATTCCTGCGCGCCGAGATTCTCGACACCGGCAAGCCGGTCTCGCTGGCGAGCCATATCGACATCCCGCGCGGTGCCGCGAACTTCGCGGTCTTCGCCGATCAGATCGCGACCCTGGGCTCCGAGGTCTTCCAGACCCCGACGCCCGACCGGGCCGATGCACTGAACTACGCGATCCGCGTGCCGCGCGGCGTCATTGCGGTCGTCTGTCCGTGGAACCTGCCGCTCCTGCTGATGACCTGGAAGGTCGCCCCTGCGCTCGCCTGCGGCAATACGGTCGTCGTCAAGCCGTCGGAGGAGACGCCGGCGACGGCGGCGCTGCTCGGCGAGGTGATGAACGCCGCCGGGGTGCCGCCGGGCGTCTACAACGTCGTCCACGGTTTTGGGCCGGGTTCTGCGGGCGAGTTCCTGACCACCCACCCGGATGTCGACGGCATCACCTTCACCGGCGAGACGACGACTGGTGAGGCGATCATGCGCGCCGCCGCCACCGGTGTCCGCCCGGTCTCGCTGGAACTGGGCGGCAAGAACCCCGGCCTGGTCTTCGACGACGCCGATCTCGAGGCGACGCTGGAGGGGTTGTCGCGCGCCTGTTTCGCCAATACCGGCCAGGTCTGTCTCGGCACCGAGCGACTTTACGTCCAGCGCGGCATCTTCGATGTCTTCATCGAGCGGTTTGCAGAGCGGGCGAAGCAGTTCCGCTTCGGCGATCCGTTCAGCAAGGAGACGACGCTCGGCCCCCTGATCAGCGAGGTGCATCGCGAGAAGGTCCTGTCGTTCTACGACAAGGCCAGGTCCGAGGGGGCGACGGTTCTCGCCGGCGGCGGGGTGCCGGAGGTTCCGGGCTTCGGCGGCGGGTATTGGGCGGAGCCGACCATCTGGACCGGCCTGCCGCAGTCCTCATCGGTCGTCTCCGACGAGATCTTCGGACCCTGCACCCACGTGATGCCTTTCGACGACGAGGACGAGGCGGTCGCGCTCGCCAACGACACCCGCTACGGCCTCGCAAACTCGATCTGGACCCGCGACGTCTCGCGCGCCCACAGGGTCGCCTCGCGGATCGAGGTCGGCATCTCCTGGGTGAATTGCTGGTTTCTTCGGGATCTCCGGACGCCGTTCGGTGGCGCCAAGATGTCCGGCATCGGCAGGGAAGGGGGCGTGCACTCCATGGAGTTCTACACCGAGCTGCGCAACGTTTGCGTCAAGCTCTGATCGAGGACGCCACCCATGCTCACCGATGATGAACGCCGGCAGGCGGTCGAGACCCTGCTCGAGGCCCATCGCACCAAGGTGCCATGCACGCAGCTCTCGACCACCTTTCCCCACATTACCCTTGACGACGCCTATGCCATCTCCAGTGCCATTGCCGAACGGCGTGTGGCCGAGGGCAGGCGGCTGATCGGGCACAAGATCGGGCTCACCTCGAAGGCCATGCAGGCTTCCTCGCAGATCGACGAACCGGATTTCGGCTATCTGTTCGACGACATGCTGCTGGCCGACGGCGCCAGGGTGAAGCACGCGGACTTCTGCGTGCCGCGTGTCGAGCCGGAACTGACCTTCGTCTTGAAGGACCGGCTGAAGGGCCCGGGCGTCGGACTGGTCGATGTGCTCAGGGCGACCGAGTACGTCGTGCCCTCGATCGAGATCATCGATGCGCGCGTACAGAACCCGCGCAAGATCTTCGACACTGTGGCCGACAACGGCGCCGCCGCAGGCATCGTGCTCGGCGGTCGCCCGGTCAGACCGGGCGAGGTTGACCTCCGATGGGTCGGAGCGATCTTCTACCGCAACTCCGAGATCGAGGAGACGGGGATCGCCGCGGGCGTGCTGGGACATCCGGCGATGGCGATCGCCTGGCTAGCCAACAGGATCGCGCCGTTCGGCGGCACGCTCGAGCCCGGCCACACCACGCTGTCGGGCTCGTTCACCCGGCCCGTCTGGGCCGATCCCGGCGATACGCTGCACGCCGATTTCGGCCCGCTCGGCAGCGTCGCGGTGCAGTTCATCTGAGCTGATCGCCAGCTTTCGCCTACTGCATTCAGCGCGGGAAGCGGTCGCGGTAAGCGGGCCACTGGGCGGGTCCACGCCCGTCCTGGCCGGCCTCGTAGACGGCCCTGGAGATGGCCCGCGCCAGGCAGCGGGCAGCCGCCGCGCCGATCCGCATCATGTCCACGACCGGATCGTTTAGTGCCTTCTTGCCCGTTGCCACGGCGAATACGGTATCGCCGTCGAGGGGCGTGTGCACGGGGTGGATCGCCCGCGCCATGCCGTCCTGGGCCATGACGGCGAGGCGCTTTGCTTCTGCCTTGGTGAAGATCGCATCGGTGGCGACCAGTGCCGGCGTTGTCGAGGACAGCGCATCGAGCTTGGAGTAGGGGGCTAGCGCGGCATCGTCCACATGCGCCGGCAAACCATGGCCGCCGTACTCCTCGCCCGCCTCCCAGGCGCCGGCCCAGAAATGCGGACCTTCGCCGATCGCGACGCGCCCGACGCAGTTGACGGCGACGATGGCGGCGACGGTGAAGCCGTCCTCTGTCACCAGCGAGGCCGTGCCGAGACCCCCGCGCAGCGTCGCGGTGGTCGCGCCGAGCCCGGCGCCCGCCGAGCCGATGGTGAAGTCCAGATCCGCCGCTTCGCAGGCGGCCCAGCCGAAGTCCCGGTAGGGCGGGAACTTGCCCCAGTCCTTGTCGCCGCCGTTGATCAGATCGAACAGGATCGCCTGCGGCACGATCGGCACCGTCACCGGACCGATCTGGAAGCCGCGGCCCTTGTCCCGGAGCCAGGCCTGCACACCAGAGGCGGCGTCGAGCCCGTAGGCCGAGCCGCCCGAAATCACGATCGCATCCACGCCCGGCACGGTCATTTCGGGCGCCAGCAGCTCTGTATCGCGCGTGCCCGGACCGCCGCCCCGAACGTCGACCGATGCCACCGATGGCTGGTCGCAGAGGATGACGGTGGTGCCCGACATCAGGCGGTCGTCGTCGGCGTTGCCGACCGACAGGCCGGCCACGTCGGTGAGGCTGTTTCTTGGTCCAGGAATCATGTCGACAGCGTATCCACTCGAGGCTGGCGCGCAAGATCGACGCTCATTGCGGGGGAAGGACCTTCGAAGAAGCAGAAAGCCCGGCGCGGGGCCGGGCTTTCCGTCGAACCCGATCGCCGCGCGATCAGTTCATGTAGTCGTAGCTGCCGTCCTTCCACTCGTAGAAGACATAGCCCGGCAGCGTGATGTCGCCGACGTCGTCGAAGGAGACCTTGCCGAGGACGGTGTCGAACTCGCCGTCGTTGAGCGCCTTGACCACCGCGTCATGGTCGGTCGAGCCGGCCTTCTCGGCAGCCTGCGCCCAGGCCTGGATCGCGGCATAGGTGTAGAGCACGTAGCCTTCCGGTTCGATGTTCTTCGCCTTGAACTCGGCGACCACCGGAGCGGCCTCCTCGTTCTTTCGCGGATCGGGCGAGAAGGTCATGATCGTGCCCTCGCCGGCGTCGCCGGTGATCTGCCAGTACTCGTCGGTGACCAGCGCGTCGCCGGAGACGAGCAGCGTCTCCATGCCCTGGTCGCGCATCTGGCGCACGATCAGGCCGGCCTCGGTGTGGTAGCCGCCCACGTAGAGGACGTCGATGTTCTCCGACTTCAGTTTGGAGACCAGCGCGGTGTAGTCCTTCTCGCCGGCGGTGTAGGCCTCGTACACGGCCTCCTGCTTGCCGGCCTCGTTCATGTACTTCTTGGTCTCGTCGGCGAGGCCCTTGCCGTAGGCGGTCTTGTCGTGGACGATGGCGATGTTCTTGTCGCCGAACTTCTCGGCGAGGAACTTGCCGGCGACCTGGCCCTGCTGGTCGTCGCGGCCGCACATGCGGAACACGCCGTCACCGGGACGCTCGTCGGTGAACTTCGGGTTGGTCGAGGCCGGCGAGATCATCAGGATGCCTTCCTCGGCGTAGACCTGGCTCGCGGGGATCGACGAGCCGGAGCAGAAGTGCCCGGCCATCAGCGCCACGTTCTTGCCGACCATCTGGTTGGCGACCGCCACCGCCTGCTTCGGGTCGCAGGCGTCGTCGCCGACCTCGAGCACGAGCTGCTGGCCGAGTACGCCGCCCTTGGCGTTGATGTCGGCCACCGCCTGCTCCGCGCCCGCCTTCATCTGCGCGCCGAAGGAGGCGTACTGGCCGGTCATCGGGCCGGCCGTAGCCACCACGATGTCGGCCTGTGCCGCGCCCGATACCGCAAGGCCGAACGACAGCGCCAGTCCCGTCAACAGTTGTTTCTTCATGAAGTCCACTCCCTCCAGAATTCGGGCCGGTTCGGCCCCTGGGTTTCTCCCGGGACATGCCCGGTTGAAGCCTATATTGCACGGTTTTTCAGGATAAGGAACGGTCGCCGGATGAAAGGTCGGCAATGTTCCACTCCGGTTCAGGATTGCCGGTCGCGCCAGGCGAAGGGTCCTGCCCGCTCGTACAGCCAACTGTACTGGGTGACCATCTGCCGGACCCGCATCAGCCGGTATCCGAGCATGCCGAAGACGGCCAGGATCACCAGGTCGACCAGGTAGTAGTGCAGCGACAGCAGCGACCCTTCGAACAGCGAGAAGTGCAGGAAACGCGCCGCGCCGGCCAGCAGGAGCAAATAAAGCGGCAGCTGCCAGAGCGGCCGCCAGGTGGAGGCGATCGCGCGGCCGGTCATGAAGGCGGCACCGCCGCCGAGGAATACCGTCACCAGCAGGAATACGCCGAAATTGTCTTCCCAAAGGAGTCCCATCTGCGCCTCAGTGCCGTCCGCCTTCGAGATAGGCCGAGCGAACCTCCTCGCGGGCGAGGAGTTCGCTCCCCGTGCCGCTCATCGTGATCGACCCGTTGACCATGACATAGCCGCGATGCGCCAGCTTCAGCGCATGGTAGGCGTTCTGCTCGACGAGGAACACGGTGAGGCCTTCCGCGCGGTTCAGTTCACCGATGACCTCGAAGATCTGCTTTACGATCAGCGGTGCCAGGCCGAGGGACGGTTCGTCGAGCAGCAGCAGCCGCGGACGGCTCATGAGGGCCCGGGCGATCGCGAGCATTTGCTGCTCGCCGCCCGACAGCGTTCCGCCGCGCTGGGACATCCGCTTCTTCAGCACAGGGAACAGCGTGTAGACCCTCTGCAGATCCGCCTCGAATGTCGACATGTCGGTGATCGAGGCGCCCATCTGCAGGTTCTCGAATACGGTCATCCTGGGAAATATCCGGCGACCCTCGGGCGACTGGGCGATCCTGAGGCGCATGATCTCGTGCGTGGGCATGCGCGTGATGTCGGTGCCGTCGAAGACGATCGACCCGGCGCTTGCCCGCGGGCTGCCGCAGATCGTCATCATCAGCGTCGACTTGCCGGCGCCGTTCGCGCCGATCAGGGTGACGATCTCGCCGGGGCGGACTTCCATGTCGACGCCACGCAGGGCGATGATCTTGCCGTAGTGCGTCTCGACGCCGCGGACGGCGAGCAGGGGGATTTCCGTCGCCTCGGTCATGTATCGGCTCCGTCGTCGGCGATGGCTTCGACCTCGCGCTCGACCTCCTCGACCTCCTCGTCCTCGACGCCCAGATACGCCGCGATCACCGACGGATCGTTCCGAACGTATTCTGGCGTCCCGTCAGAGATCTTCTCGCCGTAGTCGAGCACGATGACGTGGTCGGAGATCTCCATCACCACGCTCATGTCATGCTCGATCAGCAGCACCGACGTGCCGTGGTTGTCCCGGATATACCGCAACAGCTCATTCAGCTCCGCCGATTCCCGCGGATTGAGGCCGGCGGCCGGCTCGTCGAGGCAGAGCAGTTCCGGACCGGTGCACATCGCCCGGGCGATCTCCAGGCGGCGCTGGGCACCGTATGGCAGGTCGGCGGCAGGGTCGTCGGCGCGATCGGTGAGATTGATGTGCTCGAGCCAGTACTTCGCCTTCTCGACCGCGTCCTGCTCCGAACGGCGGAAATGCGCCAGGCCGAAGATTCCCCCGAATGTGAAGTAGGAATCGACCATCAGCCGGTTGTGCTGGGCGACCATCAGGTTTTCGAGCACCGTCATGCCGCCGAACAGGCGAATGTTCTGGAAGGTGCGCGCCACCCTGGCCTGGGCCGCGATGCGGAAATCCGGCATCCGTTCGAGCAGGAAGGTCTCGCCGCCGGTCTGGCGCATCGTGATCATGCCTTCGGTCGGCTTGTAGAAGCCGGTGAGGCAGTTGAATACCGTCGTCTTGCCGGCGCCGTTCGGGCCGATGATCGCGGTGATGTCCCCGCGCCCGACCGAGAAGCTCAAGTCGTCGACGGCCACGAGTCCGCCGAACCGCATCGTCAGGTGCTCGACGGTCAGCACCGGGTCTTCCAACCAGCGCGGCGCGGTGGCCGCCGGGAGTGCTGCAGCCGTCATCCGTGGCCCTCTCCGACCATGTCGGCACTGATCGCCTTGCGTTTCTTCAGCGCGATGGAGGGCTGCCGCGTCGCGATCAGGCCGCGCGGCCGCCAGACCATGATGACGACCATGGCGAGACCGAAGAACAGCATCCGGTACTGCTCGAATTCGCGGAAATATTCGAAGCCGCCGATCATCACCACGGCGGCGATGACGACGCCGATCTGGCTGCCGAGGCCGCCGAGCACAACGATCGCCAGGATCAGGGCGGATTCGATGAAGGTGAAGGATTCGGGGCTGACGAAGCCCTGCCGCGTGGCGAAGAACGATCCCGCGAATCCTCCGAACATCGCGCCGATCGCGAAGGCGGTCAGCTTGGTGTTGGTGGTGTTGATGCCGAGCGACCGGCAGGCGATCTCGTCCTCCCGCAACGCCTCCCAGGCCCGCCCGACCGGCAGCCTGCGCAGGCGCAGGGTGACGAAGTTCGTCACCAGCGCGAGGAGGAGGATCAGGTAGTAGAGAAAGATGATCCGGTGCATCGGACTGAACTCCAGCCCGAAGAACGCCGCGAAGCCGCCTTCGCCGCCCTCGAACTCGAGGCCGAAGAACGACGGCCGCGGAATGCCCGAGATGCCGTTCGGGCCGTTGGTGAACTCGTACCAGTTCAACAGCACGACCCTGATGATCTCGCCGAAGGCGAGCGTTACGATCGCCAGGTAGTCGCCCCGCAGCCGCAGCACCGGAAAGCCCAGGATCACCCCCCAGAACGCGGCGAGGATGCCCGCGAGCGGCAGGCAGACCCAGAATCCGAGGTCGAAATACTGTGCCAGCAGGGCATAGGAATAGGCCCCCACCGCATAGAAGGCGACGTAGCCCAGATCCAGCAGGCCGGCGAGGCCGACCACTATGTTCAGCCCCCAGCCGAGCATGACGTAGGTCAGGACCAGGATGGACAGGTCCATGACGTAGCGGTCGGAGAACGGCAGGAAGGGTAGCATCACGGCGACGCCGAGCAAAGCAGGCCCCAAGAATTTGCCCAGCTTGTCGGAATGCCGGGCGAAGGGCATGCCACCGGGCCGGCGGAACCACTTGTCGCCGATGGGGATCGGGACGATCCGCCGCCACACGAACAGGTCGAGCAGGAAGCGACCGACGAACACCACCGCCACTGCGGTGAAGACCGACTGCCAGTCCTGGATGACGATCAGGCCGCTGGTGCCGGGGGAGGTGGCGGTGCGCAGCCCCATGATGGGCGCCGCCAGGGCGAAAGTCACCAGGGCGGCAAGCCCGGCGTCCTTCAGCGCGGCTGCGACGCGGTTGGGTTCGGTAGCGGCGGCCGGGTTGGAGGTCATACCTTCTCGACCTCCGGCTTGCCGAGGATGCCGGAGGGCATGAAGATTAGCACGATCGCCAGGATCGAGAACGCAGCGACGTCCTTGTACTCGATCGAGAAATAGGCCGACCAGAACGTCTCGATCAGCCCGATCAGCAGTCCGCCTAGCATCGCACCGGGCAGAGAGCCGATGCCTCCGAGCACCGCGGCAGTGAAGGCTTTGATGCCGGCCAGGAAGCCGATGTAGAAGTCGATCACGCCGTAGTAGAGCAGGTACATCATGCCGGCGACGGCGGCGAGCGAGGCGCCCATCACGAAGGTCAGCGAGATGGTACGGTCGACGTTGACGCCGACCAGCGCCGCCATCTTGCGATCCTGCTCACAGGCGCGCTGTGCTCGCCCGAGGGATGTCCGCGCGATGATCAGCGCGAAGATCGTCATCAGCGCGACCGTCGTCACCACGATCACGATCTGGATGATCGACAGGTTGACCCGGAATGTCCCTGCCGCCGTATTCAGCTCCATCAGCGTGAAGCCGCCGGAGATGATCGGCTGCAGCGGCTTGACCCGTGCACCCTGGACGATCTGCACATAGTTCTGCAGCACGATCGACATGCCGATGGCCGTGATCAGCGGCGCCAGACGGAAGGACGTGCGCAGCGGACGATAGGCCAGCCGCTCCACGGTCCATCCATAAGTCGCCGTGAGCGCCATGGCGATCACCAGCACCAGGATCAGTGCCAGTATCAACACGGCCAGCGAAGCACTGGCGGTCACGCCGATGATGATAATGAAGATCAGCGATATGAACGCGCCGATCATGAAGATGTCGCCATGGGCGAAGTTGATCATCCCGATGATCCCGTAGACCATCGTGTAGCCAATGGCGATCAGCCCGTAGATGGAGCCGAGCGTGACGCCATTGATGAGCTGCTGGAGAAAATACTCCATTCGCGAGAGCCCCCTCGAGAAGCGCCGGCCGATCTTGGTCGGTTTATGGCCGGTATCGCGTCAGGCCCGTGCGGGCCCCTCTTGGTCATATCAATCAGTCACAGCAGTGACAATCGCCGAGCGCGATCGCCTGTGGTCAGCCCATCGCCCGTGGCAGGAAAAGCACGATCCATGGCACCGCCGCTAGAACGGCGACCCGAACGATCTCCGCCCCGAGGAACGGCATCACTCCCCGGTAGGTGGCCGACATCGGGACATCGCGGGACATCGAGTTGATGATGAAGATGTTCATGCCCACCGGCGGTGTGACCAGGCCGAGTTCGACCACGATCAGGACCAGGATGCCGAACCAGATGGCAGTCTCCTCCGGGCTCATGCCGAAGTCGAGAGTCATGATCAGGGGGAAGAAGATCGGAACGGTGAGCAGGATCATCGACAGCGAGTCCATCACGCAGCCGAACGCGAGATAGGCGAGCAGGATCAGCGTCAGCACGAGCCACGGGCTGTAGCCGGACGCGGCCACCCAGACCGCGGCCGTCTGCGGAAGCTGCGTGAAGGCCAGAAACGTGTTGAACACCTGCGCCCCGAACACGATGAAGTAGATCATCGCGCTGGAGACGGCGGTCGCCAGCAGTGCGTCGGCGAGGCCTTTCCAGTCGAGCCCGCCGGAGCGCAGGGCCAGGAGCCCGGTTCCCGCCGCGCCGATTGCCGCCGCTTCCGTCGGGGTGAACCAGCCGACATAGATGCCGCCGATGACCAGCGCGAAGATCAGCACCACGGGCCAGACCTCGAGGAGCGCGCGAAGCCGCTCGCGCGCCGGCAGCCGCTCGCCGGCCGTCGCGGCGGACGGCACCACCCGGACGTAGACGGCGATCACCAGCATGAAACCGACTGCCGCCAGAACGCCCGGCACGACGGCGGCGATGAACATCTTGACGATGTTCTGCTCGGCGAGTATTGCGTAGATCACCACCACGATGGACGGTGGGATGAGGATGCCGAGCGTTCCTCCCGCCGCCAGCGTCCCGGTGGACAGCGCACCGGAGTAGCCGTAGCGGCGCATCTCCGGCAGCGCCACTTGCGCCATGGTCGCGGCGGTGGCGAGCGAGGAGCCGCAGATCGCCCCGAAGCCGGCACAGGCTCCCACCGCCGCCATGGCGACGCCGCCCTTGCGGTGTCCCAGGAAGGCGGCCGCTGCCCGGAACAGCGCGCGGGAGATGCCGCCCTTCGTGGCGAACTGTCCCATCAGCAGGAACATCGGGATGATCGACAGGCTGTGATTGGACAAGACGTCGTAGGTGAGCGACTTCAGGCTCGCCATGATCGGGACCCAGCCCGCGACGAGCCCGGTGCCGACGATGCCGCAGATCAGCATGGCGAGCCCGATCGGCACCCGCAGGAAGATCATTCCCAGAAGGACCGGAAACGAGAGAAGGGCGATCTCGAGGCGGTCCATCAGTCGCCGTCGCGCCCTGCCGCGACCTCGTTGATCGATCGCCAGACCGTATAGAGTGAGGTCAGCGCGAAGGCCCAGAGGCCGACGCCCGCGCCGACGTAACCGTACCAGACCGGCATCTGCAGGATCATCGTGGTCTCGCCGTAGCGCATCTTGTCGGCCAGTCCCAGTTGCATCCGCCACGCGATGAAGGCGACGGCGGCAGTCATCAACACGTTGCCGAGGAGCGTCAGCACCGCGCGTCCGCGAGGCGCGAGCCAGGCGATGAAGACGTCGACCGTCACATGGCCGCGCCGAAACTGGCACCAGGGCAGGAAGGCGCACACCGCGACCGCGCATCCGGCCGACACCAGCTCGAAGTCTCCGGGAATGGGGCCCGGCCGGAACGGCAGGATGTCGATCCGGCCGGCGAGTCCGCGACCGGTGATGCTGACGACCGACAGGATCACCAGCGCTATCAGCAAGAGCCCGCCGGCCAGGGCGAGCGCGGCCGTGAGCCGCCCCACCCATCGCCCGACCCGTGCTTCGAGCAACGGCGCAATACCGGGACGCGCTGTGGTTTCGTGCGGCATGCTGACTGCGGCTCCGATCCTGCGGTCGGAAGCGGAGCGTGGCGCCGCTCCGACGGCGGGCCGCCCGGCCGGGCGGCCTCGCCTGATTCTCCGCCTCAGCTGCCCGAGGCGTATTTGTCGATCAGGGCCTTGGCGTCGTCGTAGAGCGCCTGACCGTCCATTCCCTTCTCGTTCATCTCGGCGATCCATGCGTCGATGACCGGCTGGGAAGCCTCTTTCCAACGCTGGGTTTCCGTCTCGTCGAGTATGACGATGGTATTCCCGCGTTCCTCGGCGGCCGCCTTACCCGGCGCATCACCCTCATCCATGACGCGGCCGGCCCACCTGGCGGTCTCCAGGCCGGAATTGTCGTCGATCACCTTC
>JAEYRQ010000457.1 GCA_023435545.1 Pseudomonadota bacterium
CCGGCATCTACCGGCTGAAGGAGGAGCTTGTGCGGCGGGTCAATCTCGCCATCCACCCGGCGGAGATCAACGCCGTCGTCTTCAAAGAGATCATTGTCCAATAGGAGCCGACGTGGCCGGCGACGACGACATCGATCAGGACGCCCTGGCAGCCGAGTGGGGCGTCAGCCTCGACGACGAGGAGGAGGGGGCGAGCGGCGACGACGCGATGGCGGACAAGTGGGCCGCCATGATCGACGAGGAGGAGCCGGAGGCCGGCTCCTCGGGAGGTACCGAGCGCGTCCTCAACCAGGAGGAAATCGACAGCCTGCTGGGCTTCAACGTCGACGGGATGAACCGCGACGAGAGGAACGGCATCCGGGCGATCATCAACTCGACGATCGTCTCCTACGAGCGCCTGCCGATGCTGGAAATCGTCTTCGACCGCCTGGTGCGGCTGCTGACGACCAGCCTGCGCAACTTCACCTCCGACAATGTCGAGGTGGCGCTCGAAGGGCTCTCCTCGGTCCGGTTCGGCGACTATCTCAATTCGATCCCGTTGCCGGCGATCCTGGCCGTGTTCAAGGCCGAGGAGTGGGACAACTACGGCCTGGTGACGGTGGGCTCCAACCTCATCTACTCGATGGTCGACGTGCTGCTCGGCGGCGGTCGCGGCTCGATGCGTCTCAGGATCGAGGGGCGGCCCTACACTACGATCGAGATGAACCTGATCCGCCGGATGATCGAGGTCGTTCTGGGCGACGCCGATCTGGCATTCGCGCCGCTGTCGCCGGTGCACTTCAACGTCGAGCGGCTGGAGACCAACCCGCGCTTCGCGGCGATCGCCAGACCAGCCAATGCGGCGATCCTGGTCAAGCTCAGGATCGACATGGAGGATCGCGGCGGCAACATCGAGATCCTGCTGCCCTATGCGACGATCGAGCCGATCCGCGAGCTACTGCTCCAGATGTTCATGGGCGAGAAGTTCGGCCGTGACCCGATCTGGGAAGGGCATCTGGCCAGTGAGCTGTGGTCGGCGACGGTCGAACTCGACGCCGTGCTGTTCGAGCAGGAGATGCCGATCCGCAGGGTGATGGACTTCAAGATCGGAGACACGCTGCTGCTCGACCGCCGGACAAGCGATCCGATCGTGCTCAGATGCGGCGAGACGGTGATGACAGAAGGCAAGGCGGGGCGAGTCGGGGACCGGGTCGCCATTCGGATCACCAGCAGGCTGCGCAAGCCGAAGATGACATATGCAGCTTTCGAGAAGGCCGACAGGCTGGCCGTGGAGGGCACGTGAGCGGTTCATTCCTGGGATTGATAATTGAAGGCCTCGTTGCCGTTCTCTTGCTGGTGACCATAGGTTACTGCGTTGTCCTGAACCGGCGCCTGAAGCGTCTCAGGTCCGACGAGGCCTCTCTGAGGGCGACCATCATCGAGCTGGTCCATGCCACCGAGATCGCCGAGAAGGCGATCTCCGGCTTCAGGGAAACCGCAGCCGAATGCGACCGGAACCTGACCAACAAGCTGCGCCAGGCCGATCGCTTCAGCCGGTCGATCGAGAAGCAGGTCGAACTCGGCGGCAAGGTGCTCAATCGCCTGTCCCGGATCAGCGAACTCGCACGGACCCACGGGCTGGTCGAGCGCGCGGAAGCGCCGGCCGCACCCACGCATACGCCCGTGTCCGCAGCCGCCGTCCGCAGGCCGGAGGCTGCTGCACAGGCTAGCCACCCGCCGGTAGCAGAGGCACGGCCGGCGCAGCGCCCCGCTGTGGCGCGGCCGCCGGCCGATCCGCGCCAGAGGGCTGGATTTCTCGCCGAGCGCGGCGGCAGGGCGGCATGAAGGACATCCGCCTGCTGCCGGTCGTCATGATCGCCGTCGTGGCGCTGTTGACGCTCAAGGGCCTCGGGCTGCTGCTTGGCGGGGCGGCGCCGCTCACCGGCATCGCGCCGGCGGTCGCCCAGGAGGATGCGGCTGCGACGCCGGGCTCGGCCGAGGCGCCGGCGGCGGAGCCTCCGGGCCGTCAGACCCCGGCCGACCTCGAGAAATCGCTGCTGCAGAGGATGTTCGGCACCGAGAGCAGCTCCCGCGAGGCTGTCTACGAGAGCCTCGGCGAGCGCCGCGAGGAGCTGGAGGCCTGGGCGCGCGAGCTGGAACTGCGGGAAGGGCTGCTAAAGGCGGCCGAGCAGCGCGTCGAGCAGCGCATCTCCGAGCTGAAGGCGCTCGAGGCGCGCGTGACGACCGCGGACGAGGAGAGGCGTGCGGAAGACGAGCAGCGCATCAAGGCGCTCGTCGCAATGTACGCGGACATGAAGCCCAAGGACGCCGCGCGCATCTTCAATGGACTGGAGCTGCCAATCCTGGTTCAGGTGGCGAGCCTCATGAGCCCGCGACAGCTCTCCGGCGTCGTTGCGGCAATGAATTCGGACGCCGCCCAGCGACTGACGATCGAGTTGTCTCGCCAGTCGCCCGATCCGATCGCCGCGCCGCCAGAGGATGGCGAATTGCCGCAGATCGTCGGCACGAGGCCGGCCGAGTAGCGGGGCTAGCTGAGCGCTGGTCTTGATTGCTGTGTCGACGGGAGGTACGTTTCGGCCGCGATGTTCATGTCCACATTCTTCCCCCTGATCTGAACGGCTGAAGTCGTTCCGGCGCGTCCGCGCCGGTCAGATCAAGACAGCCCCGCTGCGGCGGACGGCCGAAAGGGGAAATGTGCAATGTCCAATACCGAGTACGTCAGCCTGACCCTTGGTCAGGTTCAATGCTTCATCGACGATGGCTTCGTCAAGATTGACCATGCATTCAGCGCCGACTTGGCACGGCAGTGCAGGGAGGAATTATGGGCGGAGATCGGCCTGTCGCCGGATGAGCCAGAAAACTGGACCGAAGCAGTCGTCCGCGTGGCGTCGAAATCTTCGCCTCCGTTCATTGAAGCTGCCAACACACCGAAATTGCATAGAGCCTATGATCAGCTGGTAGGGGAAGATCGCTGGCTGGCACCGAAAGGACTGGGAACATTCCCGATCCGCTTCCCGTCGGTAATTGCGCCGGGTGATGATGGTTGGCATGTGGACATGAGTCTTGGCGAGAGCCCGGATTTCGTGGAGTGGCGGGCAAACGTCAGGTCCAGTGGGCGGTCGTTGCTGATGCTGTTCCTGTTCTCGGATGTCGGCCCGGAGGATGCACCCACGCGGCTGCGGAAGGGCTCGCACGCAATCATCGCGCGGGAGCTGCTGCCGTATGGCGAAGTCGGCGCGACACTCAGGCAGCTTTCGGCCAATGGCTACGCGTCCACGGAAGGTTGCGATGTCGCGTGGGCAACCGGTGCGGCGGGCACGGTCTATCTGTGTCACCCGTTCCTGGTCCATGCCGCCCAGCCTCACAGGGGCAAACAGCCGCGGTTCATGGCGCAACCGCCCTTGCTGCCGAATGGTGAGTTCGATCCGGCATTGCCGCCATCGCCGGTTCAAACCGCTATCCGTCGAGCCTGCGGCCTGACACTCTGACGGCTTGGGATCCGGAGCCGCCCAGCGGTCCCGGAACTCCAGAGATTCATCCACTAACAGTTCGCAACGGGCGGGAAACCGGCGTTTCAACGGTCGGTGTGACTCTCAAACGTGCAGTCGGCCGCTGGCTTAAGCCGCCATTTACTCCGACAACCGTACTGTCTCCCGGGCGCAGAATGCGACCCGCGTCGAACTGCCGCTGGACGGCGGCTTTGCGGAGACGACATGGCGGAAGGATATCGCGAGGTGGTTGGGCGCTTGCGCCCGATGATACCCCGATGCCGCGTGTCGTGGCTGCCGGTCCTGGTCCTCGTGGCACTGGCCTGGATGCCGCTGGCGGCGCGCGCACAGGCTCCGGGGACATTGGAGGTGGATACGAGCGGGGGCTTCGCCCGGCTCGTGCTCGTCTTCGAGGATCGGCTGCCTGAATATCAGCTCTCCAGCTCCACAGGCGTCCTGGTCGTGAGCTTCCAGGCTTAGGTCGCGCCCGAGGTCTCACGCCTGCCGCCGCGACTGCCCCAGTTCGTCTCGGCCCCGCGCCCCGCCCCAGACCGCCGTGCGCTCCGCCTCGCGTTCGCCCGGCACGTCTCGGTGAATGCGATGGAGGCCGGGGAGAAGCTGTTCATCGATCTGCTGCCCGAGAACTGGGTGGGCGCGGCGCCGGGCTTGCCCGCCGAGGTCGTCGCCGAACTCGCCCGCCGCGCCCAGGAAGCCGAGGCGCGGCGCCGCCAGAAGGAGATCCTCGAGCAGTACCGCAACTCCAGACCGGTCGAACTGCGCGTCGCCGCACTGCCGACCTTCACACGCTTCGTCTTCGTCTGGGACAGCGTACCGAGCGCCCGCATCGAGCGATCGACCTATCAGGTGCGGTTGCAGTTCGACCGCGGCGCGCGGATCGATCTCGCAGGCTACGAGTCACGGCTGCCGGCCTATGTCCAGGACATCGGCTCCTCGCTGTCGGAGGAGGGGCTGGAAATCGTCTTCGAGGTCGACCCGCAGGCACCTGTTCGCGGGTTCCGGGAGGATTCGACCTATGTGGTCGACATCACCGCGCCGAACGTCGCGGCCGGTTCCTACGGCGGGGCACTCCAGCCACTCCAGGAAATCAGGGTCGAGCCATCGGGCGGCACCGAACCCGCGCGGGAGGCGCCGGATGCGCCCGCCGGCGATGCCGGGCCCGGCGGCGGGTACTCTGATACCGAGGCGGAGGCCCTCTCCGCCGGTCGGCCGGAGTCCGCCCAGTCGATTGTCCCGACGGATGAGGCCGACGCGCGAGCGGATGTCGCCGCGCCATCGCCATCCACAGACCGCAAGGCGACGCCGGAACCCGTAACCGCTCAGGCGGAACCTGATCCGGGCGTCAACGTGGTCGACGAGTTCGGCGGCGACGTCGTGCGCGCCGAGGCGCGCCGCTTCGGCACCAGCGTCAGGCTGGCGCTGCCATTCGCCGTTCCGACGAATGCCGCCGTGTTCGAGCGGGCGGGTGCTTTGTGGGCTGTGTTCGACTCTTCGGCGATGATCGACGTGCGGCTCCTGCAGGAGAACCTGGTCGGCGTTGCCAAGCGGGTGGAGTCCTGGCGCGACGGCACGGTGTCCGTTCTGCGCCTCGAGCTGTCGGCGCCGTTGACCAGCACGGTCGCCTCGGAGGAGACGACATGGCTCGTGACGCTCGGCGACTCGCTCCTGGAGCCGACGGTGCCGATGGAGCTCAGGCGGGCGAGCAATGAGGATGGCGAGGCCTTGGTGCGGATCGGATTCGCCGGCGCCTCGGGACCCTTTCTACTGCGCGACCGGGGGTCGGGCGAGAGCGTGTTCGTCGCCACTGGGCCGGCTCCGGCGCGCAATCTGGTCAAGCCGTACCAGTTCGTCGAATTCACCGCCCTGCAATCGATTCACGGTGTGGCGATAAGTCCGAAGGTGGACGATCTTGCGATCGAGATCGACGCCGAGGAGGTTCGCGTCAACCGGCGCTCGGGGGGCCTGGCGCTGTCGGAATATTCGAGCTCCTATGCACCTCGCGCCACGGCGGATGCCGATGATGGCCGTCCCGGATTCGTCGATGCGCTCGACGGTGCCCTCGATCCGGGAGCCGTCTACATGATGCTTTCGAAGGCGCAGCGCGACGCCGCGGCCGCGCCGGAGATCGAGCGGACCCGCGCCCGCATGCGTCTGGCGCGAGCGCTGCTGGCCACCGATCTCGGGGCGGAGGCGATCGGCCAGCTCGCTCTGGTCGCGCAGGACGATCCGGCGATCCAGCGCGAACCTTCGTATCATGCGCTGCGCGGCATCGGCATGGTGATGCTCGGCCGCGCCGACGAAGCCATCCGCGCCTTCAACACCTTCGGCCTAGGGCAGAGCTCAGACATATCCCTGTGGCGCGGACTGGCTGAGGTGCAACGGGGCAACTGGCGGGCCGCGCAGGAAGCCTTCCTGGCCGGCATTCCGGCACTTCCCAGCTATGCCCGGGACAGACAGCGGCAGTTCCGGATGGGGGCAGCCCGGGCTGCGCTGGAGGTCGGCGACATCGCCACGGCGACCGTGCGGCTCGCCGAGCTGAGCAGCGGTGCGGAGATCGGCGATCTGGAGTTGAACCTGCTGGAGGCGCGGCTGGCGGCGGCGCTGGGACAGTCGGAGATGGCGCTCCAGGCGTTCGAGGCGGTCGCGGCGGGGAAGAGCCGGCGGCTGGCGGCCGAGGCGCAATTGCTGAAGGCCGAACTGCAGAGCGCTTCCCTCGGTCACACTGATCCCGAAGCCATGATCCGCGATCTGGAAACGCTGGCGATGACCTGGCGGGGCGACGAGATCGAGCTGCGGGCGCTGAGGATGCTGGCAAACCTCCATGCCGGCAGGGGCGAGTACTATCGCGCTTTCGAGCTGATGAAGTCCGCGACGCTGGCGGATTCAAGCTCGCCCACGACGCGCGCGCTGCAGGACGACATGAACCTCGCTTTCCAGGATCTCTTTCTGGGGAGCGAGAGCGAACGTCTGGCGCCGATCGACGCGCTTGCGCTCTACTACGACTTTCGCGAACTGACGCCGATCGGGACGAAGGGTGACGAGA
>JAEYRQ010000093.1 GCA_023435545.1 Pseudomonadota bacterium
ATCGCTCGCTGCGTCGCCCGCTTGCGAGCACGATGACGCCGATGATGATCGCTCCCGTCAGAACCATGCGGATGCCGGCGCCGAGACCGAAGGTGTTGAGCATGGTGACCAGCAGGAACAGGAACAGCGCCGCCCCCCACAGGCCGGGCACGTTGGCAAAGCCGCCGGCGACCGAGGTGCCGCCGATCACCACGACGGCGATCGAGTTGAGCAGGTATTCCTGCCCGATGTTGAGCGCCGCCCCGCCCGAGAACGAGGCGAACAGCAGCCCGCAGAGCGAGGCGAAGACCGCGCACATGACGTAGGTCGCAAAACGCGTCCGGTCGACAGCGACGCCCGCGAGCCAGGCGGCGCGCTGGTTCTGGCCGATGGCGACCACCGACCGGCCGTAGAGCGTGCGGGTCAGCACCACGTGCATGAGAGCGGCGAGCAGGATGACGCAGACCGCCAGCACCGGCATCCCCCACACGACCGTCGTCGTGAAGTCGCCGAGCGCCGGCGGCGGCTTGATCCTGAGGCCGCGGTTGTACCAGATCGCCGCCGACTGTAAGACGAAGCTCGACGACAGCGTCGCGATGATCGGCGGGATGCGCAGCAAACGGATCAGGGCGTAGTTGAACAGACCGACCCCGACCCCGACCGCGAGCGTCACGGCGAAGCCTGCGAGGATCATGGAGTCCTGGGAGTCCATGATCTTCAGGGCCACCGTACCGGCGAGCGTCATGGTGGCGGGGATCGACAGGTCGACATTGCCGGGGCCGAGCGTGACCACGAACATCTGGCCGAGCGCGACGATGACGAAGAAAGTCGCGAAGGTGAACGCCGCCGTCAGCACCGCACCGCCGCCCTGGCCGCCGGTGAAGGCGATGGTGGCGGCCCACACCCCGATCGCGGCGAGATAGGCCCAGATCCACGGCTTGTCGAACAGGCGCGAGACGGCCGCCGTCATGGCCTGGCCTCCGCCCGGTTGATCAGCGCCCTCAGCGCCAGCACCAGGATCAGGATCGCGCCCAGCGCGCCGATCTGCCAGTCGGGGCTGATGCGCATGAAGGACAGGAACGAACCCGCCAGCGTCAGCGTCACCGCGCGGATCACCGCGCCGATCGGCGAGATGCGGCCGCCGACGAACTCGCCGCCGCCGAGGATGACGCCGGCAATGGACAGCAGCGTGTAGCGCAACGCGATATTGGCGTCGGCCGAGGTGGTGAGCCCGACCAGCGCCATGCCGGCCAGAACGCCGAACAGGCCGGCGAAGGCGTAGATCACCATCTTGATCTTCAGCATCGACCAGCCGGCGCGGGCGACCGAGCGGGCGTTGCCGCCGGCGCCGCGCAGCACCGCGCCATAGGCCGAGCGCATCAGCAGCAGATGCACCGCCAGCCCGATCACCACCACGGCGATGATCGCGAAGGGAATGACCGGCGTCTTCAGCGTCATGATCGCGCGGATCCACTCCGGCGCCTTGCCGCCCGGCGTCGGCAGCAGCATCACCGACAGGCCGAGCCAGACGAAGGACATGCCGAGCGTCACCACAATGGACGGCAGGTTGCGCAGGTGGATCAGCGCGCCGAGCAGCGCGTAGGCCAGCACGCAGGCCGCGAGCGCGGCCACGCCCAATAGCGGCGCATCGTTCAGCCAGGTGGCGGTGACACAGGCGCAGAAGCCGACATAGGCGCCGATCGACAGATCGAGGTCGTTGACGCAGATGACGAACATCTGCGCGATCGTCGCCAGCGCGATCGGCACCGCCAGGTTGAGCAGCAGATTGAGCCCCATATAGCTCATCGCCCGCGGCTGCAGATAGAAGATCGCGATGAGGATTACCGTCAGCGACAGCGCGGGCAGGATCGCCCGCAGCACGCGCGGGCTGGTCAGGTCGGGGATCATGCGTCCTCCGTGAACGAGGACTGCAGCACCTTCTCCTCGGTCAGGTCGCCACGGGCGAGGTCGGCGACGATGCGGCCGTTGCGGAAGACGTAGACGTGGTCGCAGTTCTTCAGTTCGTCCATCTCGGTGGTGTACCAGAGGAAGGTGGGGCCCTTGCCGGCCTCGTCGCGGATGATTCCGTAGACCTCCTGCTTGGTGCCGACGTCGACGCCGCGCATCGGATCGTCCATCAGTACGATCTCGGCGTCGGACCCGAGCGCGCGGGCGAACAGCGCCTTCTGCTGGTTTCCGCCCGACAGCGAAAGGATCGGGTTGCCCATGTCGGGCGTGCGGATGGAGATCCGCTCGCGCCAGGCTTCCGCCATCTCGCGCTCGGCGGCGAGGTCGATCAGCGGACCCTTGCGCAGGCGCTTCAGCGAGCGGACGGAGATGTTGAGCGCGATCGACCAGAGCGGGAACACACCGTCGGTCTGGCGGTCGCCGGCGACCAGCGCGACCGGCCCCTCGACCGAAGTGTCGGCGGTGCGCCTGCCGGCGGCGGAGAAGATCTGGCGCAGCATCGCGCCCAGGCCGTGGCCTTCGCGCCGGGCCTGGCCGACCACCTCGCCGCGATGCGCTGTCAGCCGGATATCGGTATGCTGCGTCGGTGCGCGGGCGCTGACGGTCACGGGAGCGTCGATACGTTTCGAGAGGGCCGTGACATCGCCGCTCGCCGTCTCCCGCGCCACGCTGCCCATCGATGCAACGAGGCTCTCGCGGGTGAAGCCGGCCGCGGGACGGTTGTCGACCACGCGGCCGTCGCGCATGACGACCACACGGTCGGCTGTCTCCAGGATTTCGCCGAGCAGATGGGAGATCAGGATGACGGCGCCACCGGTCTTGACGAAGCGACGTACGAAGGCGAGCAGCTGACCCGCGACGACGGCATCCAGCGAGGACGTCGGCTCATCGAGGGTGACCAGCCGCGCCGGTCGGTCGGTCTCGGAGAAGGCGCGGGCGATCTCGACCATCTGCCGCCGGGCGATCGACAGGTCGCCGACGATGTCGCCCGCCGCCACGCCGTGGCCGGGGAAAATCTCGTCGAGCTTACCGACGATCAGGTCGCCGGCGCGCCGGCGCCAGCCGAAACCCCTCAGCGCCGGATGCATGATCCGGGCGTTCTCGGCGACCGTCAGGTTCGGGCAGAGTGACAGCTCCTGGAAGACGCAGCGCAGCCCCGCGGCGTGCGCCGCGGAGACGCTCCAGCGCTCCGCCATGTTGTCGCCGTGGATGGCGATCGAGCCGCTGTCCGGGGAAAGCGTCCCTGCCAGCACGTTCATCAGCGTCGACTTGCCGGCGCCGTTATGGCCGACCAGTCCGAGGCATTCGCCGGCGTCGACCGAGAGATCGACGCCGCCGAGCGCGCGGACGGCGCCGAAATGCTTTTCGACGCCGCCCAACTCGACGATGCGATCAGACGAACCCGTCATCGTCAGGTCGTTCTTCTCCGTGGCAGGCTCGTCCGGTTGCGACTACTTCGCCGCCTGGATCACCGCCTGCGCGTCTTCCAGCGTGTACTCGACGTTGGCGACGCCGCCCTTCTCGGTGTTGGCGAGGTTGTCCTCGAGATTGTCCTGATCGATCCGCAGGAACGGCACGACCAGGTCCTTCGGCACGTCCTGGCCGTCGAGGATCTGCTGGGCGACCCAGAAGGCGAGGGTCGAGACGCCGGGCGCGATCGACACCGACATGGTCTCGTAGCCGTTCGCGTCCTTCTGCTCCTTCCACCAGAGCAGCTCGTCCTCACGGTTGCCCATGATGATCAGCGGCGTCGGACGCCCGGCCGCCTTGAAGGCCTGCGCGGCGCCGTAACCGTCGCCGCCCTGGGTCACCACCGCATGGACCTCCGGCAGGCTCGGCAGGATGCCGGCCACCGCCTTCTGCGCCACATCCTGCGCCCAGTCGCCGTGCACCGAGCCGACGATCTTGAACTGCGCATTCTCGGCGACGCCCTCGTGGATGCCCGCCGAGATCTCGTCGTCGACGAAGACACCGGCCAGCCCGCGGATCTCCAGCAGATTGCCGCCATCCGGCATCTTCTCGGCGAGGTACAGCACCTCGTCCTTGCCCATCTGCTTGAAGTCGACGGCGATCCGCCAGGCGCAAGGCTCGGTGACGATGCCGTCGAAGGAGACGACGGTGATGCCGGCATCGCAGGCTTCCTTCACCGCGCCGTTCAGCGCATCCGGCGAGGCGGCATTGATGACGATGGCGTCATAGCCCTGCAGGATCAGATTCTGGATCTGCGCCGCCTGCTCGGTGACCTGGTTCTCGGCGGTGGTGAAGGCGTCCGCCGCCTTGACCTTGCCGTCGGCGACCGCCTGCTTGGTGACCTTGTCCCAGCTTCTCAGCATCGCCTGGCGCCAGGAATTCCCGGCGTAGTTGTTCGACAGGGCGATCGACTTGTCGGACGTGTCCGCCTGCGCACCGGTCGCCGCCAGCACGCAGACAGCCGTCGCCGTCGCCATCGTCAGGGTCCGTTTCAGCATGTCCTTTCCTCCTGGGTATGTTCCGACCGCTGTGTCGCGGTCTTCTTGCGCCTGCAATCGCAGCATCGGCTAAGTCGCGGCCACCTCCGGCGGGGCCGCCTCCTCGTGGAGCCCGACCATTTCCTCCAGATCGACCAGTGCCTCGTCGAGCAGATAGGTCATCGCCGCTTCCGCGGCACCGGCCTGCCTCTGCCCGATCGCCTCGTAGACGGCGCGGTGCAGCGGCAAGGATCCCTCGCGCTTGGCGCGGCTGACATTGGCGATGGCAAAGGACCGGGTCAGCGCCGGTTCCAGCAGCATGCCGAGCGAGATCAGAAGCTCGTTGCGGGTCGCGGCCAGAATTGCCTTGTGAAAGGTGAGATCGGGGCCGATCCACTCCTCGAGCGAGCCGGCGGCGGCCATGCCGTCCAGCGCGCCACGCATCCGCTCAAGGTCGTCGTCCTCGCGGCGCTGCGCGGCCAGCGCAGCGGCGGCGGGCTCGATGATTCCGCGGAATTCGAAGAAGGCGCGCGCATAGTCACGGTCCGGCCCCGTCTGGAACGCCCAGCCGGTCACGTCCGGATCGAGCATGTTCCATTCCGCCCGCTGGCGCACCCGCGTGCCGGTCTTGGGACGCGACTCCACCAGCCCCTTGCCGGCCAGCATCTTGATCGCCTCGCGGAAGGAGGTACGACTGACCGACAGACGGGCGGAGTAGTCACCCTCGGTGGGGAGGACGGAACCTGGAGGGAAATCGCCGGCCACGATGCGCCGGCCGAGCTCGTCCACGACTTGTCCGTGGACGCTGCGACGCGGCACCGCGATCGCCCGAACCGGCTTCTGCACCAGGATCCTCCCGAGCACCGCTCTTGGTCACGTCCGATCCGGACGGGGCGGCATTTATCGTATAATAGTACCAATGTATACACAGACCGCAAGAGGCAGCCGTGATCGCAACTATACGCCTGGATTGGGGAACGACGAACGCCCGTGCGTGGGCCTGCGCCGCTGACGGCCGCGTCCTCGACCGGCGGCATGCGGCACTGGGCATCCGCAATATCGGCACGGGCGGCTTCCGCGCCGCCTTCGACAGACTCGTCGGCGACTGGCTGGCATCCGGGGCCCCGGTGGTGATGAGCGGCATGGTCGGCAGCCGGCAAGGCTGGATGGAGGCGCCCTACGCCGGCTGCCCCGCCGGCCTCGCCAGTCTGGCTCAGGCAATGGTGCGCCTCCCCGAGCCGGAGACGGTGCTGATCGTCCCCGGCGTCGGCCGTGGCGGCCCGGGCGAGCGCCACGACGTGATGCGCGGCGAGGAGGTGCAGTGCTTCGGCGCGCTGGCGCAGGAAGGCATCGAGGACGCGCTGGTCTGCCTGCCCGGCACCCACAGCAAGTGGGTGTCGATGCGCGGCGGCGCGATCGTCGATTTCGCCAGTGCAATGACCGGCGAGGTGTTCGAGGTGATGTCCCGGCACTCGATCCTCGGCGCGCTTATGCGCGAACCCGCGCCCGGACATGGGCCCGGGCAAGCCGGGGGCGCGGCATTCCGACGCGGCCTCGACCGGTCGGGCGAGGCCGGCGGACTGCTCAACCACCTGTTCTCGGCCCGCGCCGAGGCGCTGTTCGGCGAGATCGCGCCGGAGGATGTCCGCGACTATCTGTCCGGCGTGCTGATCGGGCACGAGATCCGCGAAATGCCGCAGCTGCTGGGCGGTTCCGGCGATATCCTCGTCATCGCCGACGGGCCGTTGCCCGAGCGCTACCGTCACGCCTTCGGCCATCTCGGCATCCCCGCGCGCCTGCTCGACGCCGAGACCGTGACGGTTGCGGGGCTGGGACTGGTCCTCGAGCGCGCCAACCACTGAGGCAGCCTGCGCGG
>JAEYRQ010000487.1 GCA_023435545.1 Pseudomonadota bacterium
TGCGGGGAAGAAGATCATCGGCAGGCCCGCGCTGATCGCGCCCATGATCAGCGCCGGCGTGGTCTTGTCGCAGCCCCCCATCAGCACCACCCCGTCGATCGGGTGGGAGCGCAGCAGTTCCTCGGTCTCCATCGCCAGCATGTTGCGGTAGAGCATGGTGGTGGGCTTCACCAGGCTTTCGGACAGCGACAGCGCCGGCAATTCCATCGGCAGTCCGCCCGCCTGCAACACCCCCCGCTTGATGTCGGCGGCGCGCTCGCGGAAATGCAGATGGCAGGGCTGCGCCTCCGACCAGGTGTTGATGACGGCGATCACAGGGCGGCCCGCCCAGTCCTCCGGCCCCAGCCCCATCTGCATCATCCGGGAGCGGTGGCCGAACGAACGCAGGTCGTCCGGGGCGAACCACCGGGCGCTGCGCAGGTCTCGCGCGGACTTCCTGGTCATCGACTGCAGTTCCCTCTCACATCGCCTGTCCGCGTAAGCCCGGTCATCGTCCCGTCTCTCCGACCCGCCAGCGGACAGGAGCGGCTCCCGACCAGCCGGTGCCCAACAGGCTCGCGACTGCGAGCGCGCCATCGGGCGCCTCGCCGCCCTTGGAGGTGAGGAAGGCGAGCGACATGTCCGGCCCCCCAAACGCGATCTTGGTCGGCGCCGCGAACGGCGTGGCGATCTCCTGGAGGTGGTCGCGCTCCGGCGAAAAGATGTGGACGACCCCGCCTCCCACGCCGGCGATCCAGTAATTGCCGGTAGCGTCGAGCGAGGCGCCATCGGGCCGCCCGGTCATATCGTGCATCGCGACGAACGGCACCCGACCGCGCGGACGCCCGCGCCGATCGAGATCGCAGGCCCAGACGGTCTGCACGGAAGGGTAGGAGTCCGACACGTAGAGCCGGCGTCGGGCGGAATCCACGGCGAGCCCGTTGGGCGTGAAGAATCCGTCGAGCACCGGCTCCGTCACGCCGTCTGCCGCGATCCGATACAGGACGCCGACCGGGGCCGGTTCGGGGATCGACATCGTCCCCGCCCACAGCACGCCATCGGTATCGACCGTCGCGTCGTTGAAGCGGCGCCCGACGATGTCGTGGGCGACGATACGCTCGAACGTCCCTGTATGATGATCGAACAGGAAGATGCCGGTCTCCATGCCCACTGCTGGCGGCCCCGCTTCGGTGAGCACCACGAAGCCCGGGATCTCCGGCGTCGGCCAGGCGTCGGTCTCGCCACCGGGGACGCCGGTGCGCAGCAGCCTCCGTCCGTCGATGTCGACCCACCAGACGCAGTCCTCGCGGTCACACCACGACGGGCTTTCACCGAGTTTGGCAGATGCGGTCGACAGCACATCGAACCGCACGTCGCCCTTCGCACCGGCTGCCGCCATCTTCCTCCCCGCATGTTCTTGGCGGCTTCCGAGCGCCGGCTCACAGCATGCCATGACACCGCACCAGATTCCGCATTGACAGGCTAGAGCTAGCCTACGTAGTATCTCAACACAACTAAAATATTAGTTCTGCAGGCTTCGGCCGCACATTCCGGGGAGAAGACGCATGACCGTCCGCTTGAAGTCTGTCGCCGTCTGCGCCGCCATCGCCGCGGCCATCGGCCTTGCCCTGCCCGCCTCGGCGGCGACGACGCTGCGCATCGGCACAGTGCTGGCGCCCAGCGACCCGATGGGTCAGGGCCTGGAGAAGTTCAAGGCCGACGTCGAGAAGGCCACCAACGGCGAGGTGATCATCGAGGTCTTCCACAACTCGCAGCTCGGTGACACCACGGAGATGCTCGACCAGGCCCGCGCCGGCGCCAATGTCGGCACCGTTACCGATGTCGCCCGCCTGTCGAGCTTCGTCCCCTCGCTGGCGATCATGTCGGCGCCCTTCCTGTTCGATACCTACGATGACGCGGACAAGTTCGCGCTGTCGGACGAGTACATCGCCTGGGGCGACGAGCTGGCCGAGAAGGCCGACATGGTGATGCTCGCCTCCAACTGGTACCAGGGCGCCCGCCACGCGCTGACCAAGAAGCCGGTCGCCACGCCCGAGGACCTGAAGGGCCTCAGGATGCGCACCATCGGCGCACCCGTATGGATCGAGACGATCCGGGCGATGGGTGCCGAGCCGACGCCGATGGCCTGGGGTGAGGTCTACTCCGCCCTGCAGCTCGGCACCCTCGACGCCGCCGAGGCCCAGCCGACCGCGATCTGGGGTGCAAAGCTTTACGAGGTCATCAGCCACGTCACCAAGACAGGGCACATCCAGCTCGTCACGGCCCTGGTGGTCGGCAAGGACGCCTGGGACCAGATCTCGCCCGAGAACCAGAAGATCGTCCGAGACCTCGCGGTCGAGAACGGCCGCTACGCCTCCGGCCTGACCATCGAGCTCGGAGAGAAGGCGCTCGAGGACGTCGCCGCCTCCGGCGTAAGCGTCACCGAGGTGGATCTAGCCCCCTTCAAGGAGGCCGCCGCCGGCGTCTACGAGACCCTCGACCTCACCGAGGAAGCGAAGATCGTCAACTCCGTCCTCGGGCGCTAGCATCCCGCTGAGGCGGATAGAAGTCGGGTGCGGGCGGACAGATGTATCAGCGTATCGAGTTCGCCTGCGCCGTCGTCCTGCTCGCGGCGATCGTCGGCCTCGTCGGCGTCGCCGCGATCACCCGAGCCTACGGGGCGCCGATCATCTGGTCGGTGGAGATCGCGCAGCTGATGTTCGTCTGGCTGGTGATGCTGGCCGCCGACCTCGCGCTCCAGCAGAACCGCCATTTCGGGCTGTCGGTGGTGCTCGACCGGCTCTCGCCCCGGGCCGGACGCATCCTGGCGGTCTCCAACCTGCTGGTGATGATCGGCCTGCTCTCGTTCCTGCTGTTCTATTCCGTCCGCAACACCGGCCTTATGCACCGCAGCCTCGTCGGGGCCACACAGATGCCGGCCTCCTTCATCCACGCGGCGATGCCGTTCGGGCTGGTGCTAATGCTGCGGACCCTCCTGGTGCAGCTGCGTGCAACCGTCCGGGAGCGGAGCGCGGCATGATGCTGCTCCTGATCGGCGGCCTGTTCGTCGTCTTCCTCATCATCGGCCTGCCGGTCGCCTTCGCGCTGGCACTCGCAGCCATTCCAGTCTTCACGCTGACCGGCACCATGCCGCCCACCGTGGTGCTGCAGAAGATGGTCACCGCGACGCAGAACTTTCCGCTGCTCGCCGTGCCGTTCTTCATCCTCGCCGGCAACCTGATGAACGCCACCGGCATCACCGAGCGGCTGATCCGCTTCTCGCGCCTGCTCACCGGCTGGATGGCAGGCGGCCTCGCCCAGGTCTCAATCATGCTGAGCTTCATGATGGGCGGCATCTCCGGCTCCGCGGTGGCGGACGCGGCGATGGAGGCGCGCGTGCTGGGACCCGGCATGCTGCAGCAGGGCTATTCAAAGGGTCATACCGCGGTGATCCTCGCCTTCGGCTCGATCATCACCGCGACAATACCGCCGAGCATCGGCCTGATCCTGTTCGGCTTCATCAACGAGGTTTCGATCGGCCGGCTGTTCCTTGCCGGTATCCTTCCCGGGGTGGTGCTGACCGGCGTGCTGATGCTGACCACCTGGATCGTCGCCAGGCGGCACGGCTACGCCCCCGATCTCGAGACGATACCGTCGGCGCGGGAGCTCGGCCGCAGCTTCCTCGACAGCGTCTGGTCGCTCCTTTTCCCCGTGATCCTGATCGTCGGCTTCCGCTTCGGATTCTTCACCGCCACCGAGGCCGGCGTCTTCCTCGTCGCCTACGCGCTGTTCATCGGCACCGTCGTTTACCGTGAGCTGGACTGGGCGAAGACCTACGAGGCGTTCCGCGGATCGGTCAGCGATCTCGGCATGGTCATGCTGCTGATCATGATGGCGGCCGTGCTGGGCTATGCCGTCACCATCGAGCGCGGCCCCCAGCAGATCACCGAACTCGTCACCACCCTGACCTCCGACCCGGTCTTCATCCTGATCCTGGTGGTCGTCCTTCTGATTGTCAGCGGCATGTTCCTGGAGGGGGCCGCCAACATCCTGCTGGTCACGCCGATCGTCATGCCGGTGCTCGTGAGCGCCGGCTACGACCCCATCCACATGGGCATCCTGATCGTCACGCTGATCAATTTCGGCGGGGTGACGCCGCCGGTCGGGGTGATCATGTTCACGGTCTGCGGCGCCCTCGGCTGCAAGGCCGGCGCCTTCACCCGCGCCTCCGCGCCCTTCTTCCTGGCGATGCTGCTGTTCTTCGTGATTTTGGCCGCATTCCCCGGCCTGGCGCTGTATCTTCCTCGCATGCTGATGTGACGGACATGGTCGCGAGCCGAACCCGACGCCGTCCTGCTGATCGGGACAACATGAACGAGAGCCCTTTCCGACCCGGCTCCGCGCCGTGGGCGAGCGATGCCGGCCGCACCTCGCACGTGCCCGCCTCCGCCCGGCTCTACCAGGAGATCCGGCGGCGGATCGTCTCGCTCGAATTGCCGCCCGACACGACGCTGTCGCGCGCCGAACTGGCGGATGCCTTCGGGGTCAGCCAGTCGCCGGTGCGCGAGGCGATCCTGCGGCTCGAGCAGGACGGGCTGGTGGTGTCCTATCCCCAGTCGCGCACCGTCGTCACCCGGATCGGCATCGCCCGCATCCGCGAGGAACACTTCCTGCGCACTGCCGTCGAATGCGACGTCGCCCGCCGCCTGGCCGAGATCGGCGAGCCGGCGACGATCGTCAAGGTGAAGGGGCTGGTGAAGATGCAGGAGGCGCTCGCCGACGACATCGAGCAGGTCGCGCTGTTCAAGCAGCTCGACGAGGCTTTCCACGAGGCTTTGTTCGAGGGGGTCGGCCAGTCGAACCTGCACCAGCACGTCACCGCCCGCTGCGGCAATCTCGCGCGGCTGCGCTCGCTCGACCTGCCGCGCAGGGAGAAACTCGCCTCGGTGCTCTCCGGTCATCGCGCCGTGGTGGAGGCGATCGAGGCCGGCGACAGCGACGGCGCGGCGGCTGCCATGCGCCGCCACCTCTCCGGCTCGATCGAGCGGCTGCCGCAGATCGTCGAGGCCAATCCGGATCTGTTCGCGTAGTTCCAGCGACGACGGCGGCAGCTGCACCAATCCACCGTCATCCCGGCCGAGCGCAGCGAGTGCCGGGATCGGGGCGCATCCACGCAGCCGTCCTGCCCTCCCGATCTCGGATAGCCGTTGCACGGCTTCCGAGATGGCGGAATCGTTCGTGATCCGCCCTCAGCCGTTCATCGACTTGATCTTCTGCCAGCGGTCGGGCGTACTCATCATGCTGCGCAGATAGGCCATGTTGGCCTGGACGTCCTCGGGCGGCAGGTCCTGGCGGGCGATCTGTTCGGCCTCGGCGAACTTGCCCTGCAGGCCCAGCACCAGCGCCAGGTTCTGGCGCACCCGCACGTCCGCGCCTGGCGCGGCAGCGGCGCGGCGCAGCGTCGCTTCGGCCTCGCCGATGCGATTGGACAGCGCGTAGGACAGGCCGAGATTGCTCAGGATCGCCGGATTGTCGGGCGACAGCGCCAGGGCCCGGGCGTAGAGCTGCCGCGCCTCCTCGTTCTTGCCGAGTTGGTCGAGCGCGGCGCCCTGCGCCGACAGCACCTTCGCATCCTGACCACCGGCGGCCTGCGCCTTCTGCAGCATGACGTTGGCCTCGCCGGCATTGCCCTGCTTCAGCGAGGCGCGACCATAGGCGGCGAGCACCTTCGGGTTGGACGGGTTCGCATCGGCGGCCGATTTCAGCACGGCGAGCGCATCGGACTCCCGGCCGAGCGTCCGCAGGCTGTCGCTGAAGGCCAGCGCAGTGTCGGCGTCCTTCGGATTGCGCTCATATCTCTTCTGGAGTTCCGCCGCCCGCTTCAATTCGGGCGAGGCCTCGGCCTTCGCGGAGGCGGTCCTGCCGATCGAGCCCGTGTGTTCGGCGGTGGTCTTGCACCCGGCGAGCGCGAGGCCAGCAGCCAGCACCACGAGGCAGGTGAATGACGAGCGATACGCGTGGGAAGACATTTACGCCCCTGTCCCGATACCCGTCCCGGCAGCTACGGCCGGGCCTCCCGTCAATACTCCGGTAACCCTAACAGTCGGTTAAGTCGCGCTCCGCCGACCCACCGAGCACCGGCGGCGGCTGTCCTCGATGCAGCGATTCCGCTAGGGTCCGGCGCGCCATTGTCCCGACGCCGGAGCTCCCGATGACCGACCGCCTTCTGCCCCCGTCCGAGTCCGCCCGAGCCGTGCCGATCCGCTTCGTCGATGCCGGCGCCGGCGAGGCCCATCTGGAGGGTCTGACAGACGTCCAGCGGGCCTATCTGCGGGCAACCGCCTTCGAGCCGAAGGCGGGGCGCGTGGCGCTATTGCCGGATGCGACGGGCGGGCTCGGCCTCGTCTTGTTCGGCCTCGGCAACCGGGGAGACCTGGATCGGACCCCGCTCCTGCCCGGCAGACTCGCCGACCTGCTGCCCGCCGGCACCTACCGGTTCGAGAACGCCCCCGACGATCCCGCGCTCGCCGCGCTTGCCGTGCTGCTCGGTTCGTACCGCTTCGACGCCTATCGCATTGGATCCGGTTCGGACATTTCGGTCGTGGCCCCCGAGGGCGTCGACGCGGCCGAGGTGGAGCGGATCGCGACGGGCGTTCGCATCACGCGGGATTTGATCAACACGCCCGCCAACGACATGGGGCCCGCCGAACTCGAGGCCGCCGCGCGCGATCTGGCCGACCGCCACGGCGCGGCGATCGAGGTCACCACGGGCGAAGACCTGCTGGAGGCCAACCTGCCGATGATCCATGCCGTTGGCCGCGCCAGCGACCGCGCGCCACGCCTGATCGATCTCACCTGGGGCGATGCCTCCGCGCCGAAGCTGACGCTGGTCGGCAAGGGCGTGTGCTTCGACACCGGCGGGCTCGACATCAAGCCGTCGGCGGCGATGCTTCTGATGAAGAAGGACATGGGCGGCGCGGCCTGCGTGCTCGGCCTCGCCTCGATGATCATGGCGGCGGGCCTCGGCGTCCGGCTGCGCGTGCTGATCCCGGCGGTGGAGAACGCCATCAGCGCCAACGCCTTCCGGCCGGGCGACGTGCTGCGGAGCCGCAAGGGGACGACGGTCGAGATCGGCAACACCGACGCGGAGGGCCGCCTCGTCCTCGCCGACGCGCTGACGCTCGCCTGCGAGGAGACGCCCGACCTCCTCCTCGACATGGCGACGCTGACCGGCGCCGCGCGGGTCGCGCTCGGACCCGACCTGCCAGCCCTGTTCAGCCCCGACGACAGCCTCGCCGGCGAGATCGCGCGCGCAGCGGACACCGTCGCCGACCCCGTCTGGCGCCTGCCGCTCTGGCGTCCCTACGAGCGGATGATCGACTCGAAGGTCGCCGACATCAACAATGCCGGCGCCTCCCCATTCGCCGGTGCCGTCACGGCCGCACTGTTCCTGTCGCGCTTCGTCGAGAATGGCACCGCGTGGGCGCATTTCGACGCCTATTGCTGGAACCAAACCAGCCGCCCCGCCCGCCCGGAGGGCGGCGAGGCCCAGGCTGTCCGCGCCCTCTACGCCATGATCCGCGACCGCTTCGGCGGTTGAGACTGTCGAGGCGGGGTGCCCCCGGGCCTACACCCCCAGCGCCATCGAGCGCATTTCCAGCATGCGCTGGTCGCTCGCCTTGGCGTAGGCGGCGGCCTTGAGGCGGTAGGCGACGAAGGAGTCGTAGACCTCCTTCGCCAGCGGGTTCGCCTCGCCCAGTTCCGCCAGCACTTTCTCGGATTCCTCCGCCAGCGCCATGACGACGTCGTCCGGCCAAGTGCGGAGTTGGACGCCCTCCTGCTCGAGGATCGGACCGAACGCCTCGGCATTGTGGTAGGTGAAATCGGCGAAGGTCTGGTCGGCGGCCGCCATCGAGGCGCGCTTGACGATTGCCTTCAGATCGTCGGGCAGCGCGTCGTAGGCCGCCTTGTTGACGATCACCTCCAATGCCGGCCCCGTCTCGTGGAAGGCGGGCATGTAATAGTAGTTCACCACCTTGTAGAGCCCGAAGGCGAGGTCGTTCCACGGCCCGATCCATTCGGCCGCGTCGATGGTGCCGCCCTGCAGCGCCGCGAAGATCTCGCCCGGCGGCAGCAGCACGACATTGACACCGAGCCGCCGCATCACCTCGCCGCCAAGGCCGGCGATCCGCATCTTGAAGCCCTTGAGGTCGTCGAGCCCGTTGATCTCCTTGCCGAACCAGCCGCCGGCCTGGGGGCCGGACGAACCGGCATAGAACGGGAGCACCCCGAACGGCTCGTAGGCCCGGTTCCAGAGTTCCTGTGCGCCGCCATAGTAGAGCCAGCCGGCCTGCTCCTGCGCCGTCAGGCCGAAGGGCACGCCGGAGAAGAAGTGGAAGACGGGATTCTTGCCCTGCCAGAAATAGGCGGTGCCGTGCCCGATCTGCGCGGTGCCCTGCGAGACCGCGTCGAACACCTCGAAGGGCGGCACCAGTTCGCCGGCCCCGAACAGGTTGATCGTCAGCCGCCCGCCCGACATCTCGCCGATCATGTCGGCGACGCGCTGGGCATTGACGCCGACGCCGGGGGTGTTCTTCGGCCAGGCGATCGGCATCGACCAGGTGATCCGCTCCTGCGCGCGGACGATGGCCGGGGCAGCAAGCGTTGCGGCAGCACCCGCACCTGCAAGGCCGAGCAGCTTGCGGCGATCCACGGCCGGGGACGAAGTCGACGGTTCGGTCATCGGCGTATCCTCCTTCTTTTCCAGCAGGCTTGTCGTCCCGCACTCTAGCCGCCGGCCTGCGACGATCAATGCGGGGCGGCGCATAACGGCACCGCGAAAACGCAAAGGTGACTGCCGGTTCCTTGATTTGGCCCCCGACGTTCCCGAAGATGCGGACATGATGCGACGACTCCTCAGGCGGACCGCGAGGGCGCTGGGCGCGGTCCTGGCGGTCACGCTCATCGTCTCCGCCCTGGCGACGGCGACAATGCAGGGCGCCAATGCAGGTCTCAGTCCCCAGCCCGGTCCCGCCGTGCCGATGGCGCACGTGGCTGCCGTTCCCTGCCCGCATGCAGCCGCCAAGGCAGAGGCCTCGGCGGCAGACGAGGAGGCTGCCCCCGAATCCGCCGACCTGACGAGGTCCGGCTGCATCGACGCGTGCTGCCCGGCCTGCGCACCGCTCGGCCC
>JAEYRQ010000523.1 GCA_023435545.1 Pseudomonadota bacterium
GTCATAGACATCAACAACCCGGTCAGCGCATTCGATGGCGAGTTCCTGGCGCGCAGCTACGACAGAGGCTCGTTGGCCGAGTCGATCGCCGCCTATTCTCCCGGGGCTCGGGTCGTGAAGGCGTTCAACATGTGCCAGGCCAGCGTCTGGGAGATGGATCCCCCCGTATTCGACGGACGTCGCCTGGTGGTTCTCCACTGCGGCAACGACAGCGACGCCAAGGCGCAGGTCGCCGCGCTGGTCGGCGAGATCGGGGCCGAATCGTCCGATCTGGGGGAGTTGAAGTACGCACGGCTGCTCGAGGCGGCAGCGGCGATCGTCATCAAGTACCTGTTCGCCGGTCGCGATCCGCACACGGTGCTGAACCTGATCCAGCCTGAGGTGAACCCCATCGGTTGAGGCCGGGGTGGCGAGGTCACGACGCCGCTTCCGCAAGCCGCTCCAATGCTGGACACCCGGAGGCTTTCCGGCCATAGTCCGCCCGGATTTCAAGGGCGGACTATGCGCGACTTCATCATCCAGATCTTCGCCTGGTGGCACAAGGCGACCCTCGGCACGCGCTTCCTGACGTGGCGCAAGGGCGAGTATGTCGGCAGCGACGAGGCGGGCAACCGTTACTACCGCACCCGCGGCGGCGCCAAGGACCCGGCGCTCGGCTTCGAGCGCCGCTGGGTGATCTATGCCGGCGAGGCCGAGGCGAGCGCCATCCCGCCGGGCTGGTACGGCTGGATGCATCATCGCTTCGACGTGCCGCCGAGCGAGGCCGCCTATATGCCGCATCCCTGGGAGAAGCCCCACTTGCCGAACCTCACCGGAACCGTCGCCGCCTACCGCCCGCCGGGCAGCGCGCTGACGCCGGAGCGCCGGCCGCGCGTGACCGGCGACTACCAGGCCTGGTCGCCCGACGCCTGACCGGCGTGACGGGGACCGCCTAGACCAGATTTCGGCACAATCGCGACTGATAGATGCCTGCCATGGACGGCACGATCCACCACCCCGGCAGCCCGACCCAGCGAATGCGCCTGCGGTCGGTCGTGCTCGGCCTCTCGGCGCTGATCGCTATGGCTGCGCCGGCGGCGGCGGAGAAGATCTCGAACCCGATCGCCGAGTTCACCGGTCTCGACAAGATCACCGGCCAGATCCGCACGTTCGACGTGCTCATCGACGAGACGGTGCAGTTCGGTGCGCTGCAGCTCACTCCGCGGGTCTGCTATTCGCGCCCGCCGACCGAGCCGCCGCAGACGGACGCCTTCGTCGAGGTCGACGAGGTGACGCTCGATCGCAAAATCCAGCGCATCTTCACCGGCTGGATGTTCGCCGACAGTCCCGGCCTCAATGCCGTGGACCATCCGATCTATGACGTCTGGCTGACCAACTGCAAGATGACGTCCGAAGAGCTGGGCATCGGCAACTGATCGAACCGGCCCTTGCCGGCGATCGCTGTTTCCAGCAGCCGGTGGTAGCTGTGGCGGGAGATCTCAATCGCGCCGAACCGCTTGAGATGGTCGGTGACGAACTGGGTGTCGAGCAGGGTGTAGCCGCCGCTCTTCAGGATCGCGACGAGATAAACGAGCGCGATCTTGCTGGCGTCCCGCTCACGGTGGAACATGCTCTCGCCGAAGAAAGCGGCGCCCAGGCTGACCCCGTAGAGGCCGCCGATCATCTGGTCGTCCCGCCAGACCTCGACCGAATGCGCGTGACCGGCCTCGAACAGGCCCCTGTAGAGCCGCCGGATCTCCCGGTTGATCCATGTCTTGCGCCGGCCCGGTCCAGGCTCGGCGCACCCGTCCATCGCCGCGTCGAAGTCCCGGTCGACATGGACCTCGAACCCGCCCCGCCGGATGGTGCGGGCAAGGCGCGCCGGCACGTGGAAGGCGTCGAGCGGGAGGATCCCGCGCTCGCGCGGCTCGATCCAGTAGAGCCCGGGATCGGTCGCGGTTTCGGCCATCGGGAAGATCCCGCAGGAATAGGCCTTCAGCACGACCTCGGGCGTGATTTCGATCTCTGCTTCGTTGCGGGACGCCATGCGCCCGAAAATAGTGCGCGGCGTCCGCGGACGGAAGAGGATTCGGCGGGCGTTTCGTCGTGCGATGCAGCCGGCCGTTGCGTTGGTCGGCTTTGGCAAGGCAACAGGTCTGCTGCCTCCGCCGCCCTCCCTCTCCCGCTTGCGGGAGAGGGCCGGGGTGAGGGCACGCGGCGCGCGGGGACGATCCCCGCCGGTTACGCCAGAGACGTTTCAGAGAGTACTGTCCGCAGCCGCCCCCTGAACCGCCGCCTTCGGCGTCGACGTCTCCGCCGGGGGGAAGCCGGCATCGCCTCCGGGCTTGGTCAGGCCGCCTTCTGCGCGAAGGCCTGACGGTTCGCGGCAAGCCAGGTCTCGAAGGGCAGGGGATCTCTGCCGGTCAGGGCCTTGTAGTCTCCCGTGACGTCGGCAACGCCGCCGGCGGCGGTGTTCACGTCGAACGAGGCGAAGACGCGCGCGACGGGTTCGGGCAGGCCGTGGGCGACCATGCCCTGCACGAGGCCTTCGACCGGAACCTGGACGACCTCGATCGGCTTGCCGACCGCGGACCCGACCAGCGCGGCGATCTCGGCCGTCGTGTAGGCCCTGGCGCCGCTGAGCGTCAGCGTCCTCTTGCCCGCGAAATCGCGCGCGAGCGCGGTGGCGGCGGCGCGGGCCAGGTCGTCGCGAGCGATGTGGGCGATGCCGCCGTCGCCGGCTGTCGTGTACCACGTGCCGGAGGCGATCGCCGAGGGCAGGGCGTGGAACAGGTTCTCGAAGTACCAGTTGTTGCGCAGCACCGTCCACTCGGCTAGCGCGCTTGCGGCGAGCGCCTGCTCCGACCCCAGGTGGTCGGGCGCGAACAGCACCGCCGACCCTTCTGGCTTCGGCATCGAGGTGTAGACGACGTGCTGGACGCCCGCCGTCGCCGCCGCCTCGATAGCTGTCTTGTGCTGGGCGAGCCGGCGGCCGGGCTCGTCGAGCTTGTCGGTGCTGATCAGCAGCAGCCGGTCGGCACCGGCGAACGCT
>JAEYRQ010000560.1 GCA_023435545.1 Pseudomonadota bacterium
GTTCACCCCGATCCTCGCCGCAATGGGTGTCGACCCGATTCATTTCGGGGTCATCATGGTGATGAACGTCATGATCGGCCTGATGACGCCACCATACGGATTGGCGCTTTACCTGGGATCTTCGATCAGCGGCGTGCCGCTCGGCGCCATCGTTCGGCAGAGCATGCCGTTCCTTGCCTCCAATCTCATCGTGCTGCTGGTCGTCACCTACGTGCCGCCGGTGTCGCTCACGCTCCCCCGCTATTTCGGCTTCATGTGATGAACTTCAGGACCCGCGCTCATGACCTTGACCAAGAATGACCTGACCGGCCTGTTCACGGCGATCGTGACGCCCTTCGCCGACGACACCTCCGTCGATTTCGAGGCGCTCAAGGCGCTGGTTCAGTCTCAGCTGCGCGCGGGTGCGACCGGCATCGTTCCGATCGGCGGCACCGGCGAGTATCCGGCGCTGTCGCGAAGCGAGCGGGCGGACATCGTGCGGGCCTGCGTCGAAGTCGCCGACGGTGCACCGATCATCCCCGGCGTGCTCGCCACCGGGTTCGCCGACGCCGTCGAGGCTGGCCGCGACTTCGCCGCTGCCGGCGCGAGCGGCGTGATGACCGTGACGCCCTACTACGCCGCAGGCACCCAGGAGGGCATGAAGGCCTATTTCCGCAATTATCGGGACGCCGTCGACGTGCCGGTTCTCGCCTATGAGATCCCGCGCCGCACCTCGGTGGCGCTCAAGGCCGACACCATCGCGGCGCTCGCCGAGGACGGGTCGATCATCGGGATGAAGTGCTCGTCCTACGATCTGCCGGAATTCATCCGCACCATCAAGCTCGCCGGCAGCAAGATGGCGGTTCTGAGCGGCGAGGAGCCGCTCTTTGCCACGCACGTTGCGCTTGGTGCCCAGGGCGGCGTGCTGGCCTCGGCAACCGTCTATCCGCGCCACTGGATCGAGGTGTTCCGGACCGCTCGGGCCGGCAGGCTCGAGGCGGCGATCAAGCTGCAGCAGCAGCTCGACCCGGTCATTGACACGATCTACCGCGAGACCAATCCGGGTCCGCTGAAGCACTACATGAAGCTCGCCGGCATCCGCGCCGGCGGCGTTCGGCTGCCGCTGACCGACCCGACGGATGAGACCATCCGGGCGCTGGAGGAGGCCTATACGATGATGCAGGGCACCAAGGCCGCATGAGCGCCTTCCTCGAGGGACTGGGCGCGGTCCTCGGCGAAAGGGGGCTCATCACCCGCCCCGAGGACATCGCGCCCCACGTCACCGATTTCCGGGGCCGCATGACCGGTGCCGCCCAGGCGGTGGCGCTGCCGGCCTCGACCGAGGAAGCCGCGGCGGTGATGCGGCTCGCCTTTCGCCACGACGTCCCGGTCTTCCCGCTCGGCGGTAACACCGGCCTGTGCTTCGGCGCGGTGCCGGTGCAGGCAGATGGCCGACCGACGGGCATCATCGTGGGGCTCGCGCGGATGAACCGTATGCGCGCGCTCGACCGGGCGGCCAACGTTCTGACCGTCGATGCCGGGATGACGCTGTCGGCCGTGCACGAGATCGCCGCCGAAGCCGGACGGCAGTTTCCGCTCCACCTCGGCTCGGAGGGCACCGCTCAGATCGGCGGGCTGATCTCGACCAATGCCGGCGGCACCGGCGTCGTGCGCTACGGCGCGATGCGTAGCCTGGTTTGCGGCATCGAGGCCGTGCTGGCCGACGGGCGGGTGCTCGCCGATCTCGATGCCCTGAAGAAGAACAACACTGGCTACGAACTGCGCCAGCTGTTCATCGGCGCGGAAGGTACGCTCGGCCTGGTGACCGGCGCCGCCCTGCGCCTCCATCCGCCGGTCGCCGCGCGCGCGCATGCCTGGGTGGTAGTCGCAAACCCGGCGGCCGCCGTCGCTCTCTTGTCGCGCCTGCTGGATCGGTGCGGCGATGCCATCGAGGGCTTCGAGATGCTGAACGCTGCCGAGGTCGACTGCGTGCGGGACAACGTGCCACGCGTCCGCAGCGCCTTCGAGGAGACGCCGGACTGGTCGGTGATGATCGAGCTCGGCCATGCAGATCCCGACGCACCCCTGGCCGCCGCGTTTGAGGAGGTGCTGACGGATGCGATCGCGACGGGCCTCGCCAGCGACGCGGTCATCGCCCAGAGCGAGACCCAGGCCGCCGACATCTGGCGCTTCCGCCATTCCATCACCGAGGCTCACAAGATCGCCGGCATCGGCATCGTCCACGACACCGCCGTGCGCAATTCATCAGTGCCGGAGTTCATCGCCGCCGCTGATGTCGTCGCCGCCGAACGCTTCCCCGAGGCGAGGGTCCTCATCGTTTCGCATCTGGGCGACGGCAATGTCCACTACACGGTGATGTTCCCGCACGCCTGGTGGAAGGCATTGCCCGACCAGGAGGCGAAGGCGCTCGAGGTGGAGGGCGCGATCCACGACGTCGCCGTCCGCTTCGGCGGCACGATCAGCGCCGAGCACGGCATCGGGCGCAAGCTGACGAGCGAACTCGAGCGGCTGGGCGACCCGGTGCGGCTGGCGCTGATGCGCGATATCAAGCGGGCGCTCGATCCGAAGAACCTGATGAACCCCGGCGCGCTGCTGGGGGAGGCAGGGATGGAAACGGGTGATATCGATCTCGAGTGGAAGTGACATGAAACCCCCGCCCGACGCCGCCGGCGCCCCGTCGGGCGGAATGGCCGGCTAATGCAGGTGCCTCAGCTTGTCGGGGTTGCGCACGATATAGATGGCGGCAATCCGGTTCCCCTCGATGTCGAGGGCGGTGGTCTGTAGCTCGCCGTCCGCCTCGCGCGTGACGAAGCCAGGCAGTCCGTTGATCAGGCAGGTGCGCACCAGCTCCGACCGGTGCTCCCTGAACAACGCGGCCAGGCGCTCGAACATGCCTAGAACCGCATCATAGCCCAGGACCGGCTTGCCGATCGCAGCCCGCTTGCCGCCGCCGTCGGCGTGCAGGGTCACGTCCGCCGCCAGCATTTCGCCAAGCGCGCCGATGTCGCCGCTGCGGGAGGCGTTGAAGAAGGCATCCGCCAGTTCCAGGCCGCGCTGCTTCTCGAGCTTGAAGCGCGGCCGCGCCTCGCGCACATGGGTGCGCGCCCGGGCGGCAAGTTGGCGGCAGGCAGCCGCATTTCGGCCGACGGTTTGGGCGACCTCCTCGAACTCCAGCCCGAACACGTCGTGCAGCAGGAACGCCGCCCGCTCCAGCGGCGACAGGCGCTCCAGCGCCAGCATCAGTGGCAGGGTGACGTCGTCGTCTTCCTCCTCCTCCACCACGGGATCGGGAAGCCAGGGGCCGATATAGGTCTCGCGCCGGTGCCGCGCCGACTTGAGCTGATCGAGGCAGAGCCGGGTGACGGTGCGTCGCAGGAAGGCCTCCGGCGCGCGGACCTGGGCGCGGGAGGGCCCCAGCCAACCGATTTAGGGCTGCTGCACCC